>CAZUZE010000083.1:0-8558 GCA_964624565.1 uncultured Robiginitalea sp. | reverse complement strand
CGCAAAAGTGCCCCTGTGGTCGTTTCCACTATCAAGCCCCGGTTGCTCACTGCGACACAGTCCATCAGCCTGGCAGACGGCCTCAGCTTTGCGCCCGGGGTCCGCGTCGAGACCAATTGCCAGAACTGCGGGTTCACCCAGGTTCGCCTCAACGGCCTGGAAGGGGCCTACACCCAGATCCTCCTGAACAGCCGTCCCGTTTTTTCCTCCCTGCTGGGGGTATACGGGCTGGAGCAGATCCCGACCAATACCATTGAACGGGTGGAAGTGGTTCGCAGCGGGGGCTCGGCCCTCTACGGCTCCAACGCCATTGCCGGGACCGTGAACGTCATCACAAAGGACCCTGTGCTGAACACCTGGGAAATCGGCACCAACCTCGCCCTGATAGACGGGGAACAACCGGACCGGGTGCTAACCTTCAATACATCCGTTGTGGCTGACGACCTCAGCAGCGGCATTACCCTCTTCGGGTCCTACCGCAACAGGGATCCCTATGATGCCAATGGGGATGGCTTTACCGAACTGGTCAAACTCAAAAACCTCACCCTGGGGGCCAAAGCCTTCCTGCGCCCGACGGACCGCAGCCGCATTTCCTTAAACCTGAATGCCATTGATGAATACCGCCGCGGGGGGGACCGCCTCGAACTTTCCCCCCAGTTTACGGACATCACCGAGGAGCTGGATCACAACACTTTTATCGGGGGGGCCGAGTACGAACTTTCCAGCAAGGACCTTTCAGGCCAGACCCAGGTCTACACCTCTGCCTCCCATACCCGAAGGAAAAGCTATTACGGGGGGCTGGGCGGGGGCCGGACCCCCCAGGACAGCGCACTGGCAAACAATGCGTTCGGAACCACAAAGGACCTCGCCTGGGTCTCCGGGGTCCAGCATACCCAGAAGCTGAATGTACGGGATATCCTCACCCTGGGTGCGGAATACCAGCTCTCGGAGACTGAAGACCAGATTCCCGGATACAACCGCCTGGTCGACCAGGGGGTGTATTCCCTGGGGGCTTACGGGCAATACGAATGGAAACCCGTCAGCCGGCTGACGGCCCTCCTCGGCGCCCGCCTGGACCACGTACGGGTGGATGGCCGGTACGCCATTGGTCCCATTCAGCGGACGGTGGACCTCAGCCAGACGACCCTCTCCCCCCGCCTGACCCTCTCCTACCAGGTGACCGATGACCTGAGATTGCGCGGGGGATATGCCCGTGGATTCCGGGCCCCACAGGCGTTCAATGAAGACCTGCACATCGCCAATGTAGGGGGCGAACCCCAGTTTGTGATCCTGTCTGAAGACCTGAAAACAGAGTATTCCAATGCCTTTACAGCTTCGGCGAACTTTTCCAAATCCATCGACCTGCTCCAGGTAGATTTCCTGCTCGAGGGGTTCCATACCCGGTTGATCGATCCCTTTACGGTGGTCAGCACCGGGGCCGTCCTGGAGAACGGCTCCATCCTGGAGGAGGTCCGCAATGGCTCCGGCGCCCGGGTTTACGGGACGAATTTTGAAATCGGGATCTCCCCGGATGTTCGATGGCAGTTCCAGCTCGGGGGGACCTGGCAGAAATCGGAGTACGTGGAGGAGCAGCTGTTGTTCGAATCTGACGGGACCCCGGGGGAATCGGATGTCCTCATCGGCGAATTCGTGAGGGTCCCCAACCTCTACGGCTACCTGAATGCGGCCTGGATCCCCGGGGAACGCTTTAACCTTGACCTTACAGGGACCTATACGGGACAAATGACGGTTCCCCTGGTGATCAGCGATACCGGATTTCTGCAGCTCAATGAGGTGGATCCCTTTTTCGATCTGAACCTCAAGCTGGAAACCCATTTTGACCTCAGTGAAGACTTCATGGTCACCATCACGGCGGGCCTGAAAAACATCTTTAACAGCTACCAGGACGACTTTCAGGTTGGGGCGACCCGGGATTCAAACTACATCTACGGGCCCGCCCTGCCGAGGACGTGGTTCTTCGGCGTAAAATTTGGTAATTTACATTGAAAAGGGCCCGGACGGAAGTGCCGTGACCCTGCCTGAGCACATGAAATGTTTCTTAAAATATCTGTTTGCCCTGGGCGTGTTTTGCCTGCTGCACCCCCTTTACCCCCAGGATGACAGCATACGCTGGATGGACTTCGAACAACTGGAGGATTCCCTGGCTGGCCATCCGAGAAAAGTCTTTGTCTCTTTCTATGCGGACTGGTGCCAGTATTGCGAAAAAATGGACCGCGCGGCCTTCAGGGACCCCGCGGTGGTGGCCAAACTTAATTCAGAATACTACGCTGTCCGGATGGATGTGGAAACCCCGGACACCATTGTCTTTGACGGAAGGCGGTATACAAACCCGGAATTCGGCAAAAAACGAAATGCGGTCCATGAGATCCCCCGGTTGCTCGCCACGCGCAAGGGCGTTCCCTTTACCCTGCCCGCCATTGTGCTCCTGGATGAATCCTTCCGCGTCCAAAGGCGTTATTTCGAGTACCTTTCCCCGGGGAGGATGCTGGAAATCCTACAAGCCGATGACTGATTTCGCGTCCTTAAAAAGGATCTCAATTCGCCTTACGCCCCCTTGACTTCAAAGATCCGGGAGGCCAGGGGATGCAGTAAGGGTGCACTCAAATCGAATTCGTACTTTTGGACGGTGGTCCGAAACTCATGAAGAATTTCGATTTTATTATCGTCGGGGGCGGAGCTTCCGGCCTGCTGCTGGCAGATGCTATGGGCGCGGACCCGTTTTTCAGGGATATGCGCATCGCCGTTTTTGAAAAGGAGCGGGACAAAGGCAACGACCGGACCTGGTGTTTCTGGGAAAACGGATCCGGAAATTTTGACTCCCTGTTGCATCGGGAATGGGACGTCATCCGTTTTCGGGGCCCCGGATTCAGCCGGCGGATCCCGATGAAGCGCTACACCTACAAAATGCTCCGGGGCGCCGATTTTTACCGGGAGTATTACGGGCGCCTGGATCGGTATCCCAATATAGAAGTACGCCATGAAACGGTCCTTTCCCTGGAGGAATCCGGGGAAGCGGCGATTCTGAGCACTACAGAAGGCTCCTACAGAGCACGGAGGATCTTCAGCAGTGTCTCCTTTACCCCCAACGAAGCCCTGATGCGGCCCTTCCCGGTGCTCCAGCAACATTTCCTGGGGTGGTTCATCAGGACCTCCCAACCCGTTTTTGATCCCGAGGCGGCCACCTTTATGGACTTTTCGGTGCCCCAAAAGGGGAATACCCGCTTTATGTACATCCTTCCATTCAGCCCCACGGAAGCCCTGGTGGAATACACCCTGTTTTCTGAAGCCCTCCTGGAAGAACACGAATACGAAGAGGCCCTGAAGGCCTACATTGAATCCGACCTCAAGGGCGGGACCTATGAAATCCTCGATGTGGAGCGCGGGAGCATCCCGATGACGGTAAACGACTTTTCAAGGGCGGACAGCGCCCACATTACCCATATCGGTATTGCGGGGGGTTGGGCAAAACCAAGCACAGGGTACACCTTCTGGAATACCACCCAAAAAATCCCCCGCCTGGTTGAGGCCCTGAAAAAGGGAGAGGCCCTGCAGATGCGGCAGCCATTGAAGTTTTGGTACTACGACCGCCTGCTGCTCGATGTGCTGGCCCGGGAAAACCCCGAGGGGAGCCGGGTCTTTTCCATGCTCTTTCAAAACCTGGACCCGGAGGCGATCCTCAAGTTCCTCAATGAAGAGACGAATCTGGCCGAGGATTTCCGGATCATCAATTCCTCCCCCAAAGCCATGTTTATCCGCGCCTTTTGGAAAGCCCTGGTCAGAAGTCCCTATTGAGCAGCCATTCCCCGAATTCCCGCAGGACGGACTTCCGGTCCGCGGGAAGGTTGAGGGATTCGAGCTGCACGAAGGCCTCATCGGTATAGGAGCGGATCAGTTCCCGTGCACTGTCGGCAGAACCGCTGGTTTTGAAGATCTGGGTAACCCGCTCCACCTTGGCCCGGGCGTCCCTTGTCTTGAGGGAGAAGAGGTCCCGCAGTTCACGCGCCTCTTCTTCAGAAGCGAGCTCAAGGGCCTTCAGGTACAAATAAGTCTTTTTGTTTTCGATGATATCGCCCCCCACCTGCTTCCCAAAGGTAGCCGCGTCCCCGAGGACATCGAGGTAGTTATCCTGCAATAGGAAGGCGAGGCCCAGTTTGATCCCGAAAACGTACAGGGCCTCCTGGTCCGGATCGGAGGCGCCCCCCACCAGGGCACCCATCCTCAGGGCGCAACCCAGGAGCACGGCGGTTTTGTATTCGATCATTTTCAGGTACTGGTCGATCCCGACCTGGTCGCTGGTTTCAAAATCCATATCGTACCGCTGCCCTTCGCATACCTCCAGGGCGGTTTTGGAAAAGAACCGCATCATGGGCTTAAAAACTTCCGGGGGATATTCCTCAAGTTGCCGGTAGGCCTCTATCAGCATGGCATCCCCTGAAAGGATGGCGGTATTGGTGTCCCATTTCTCGTGCACGGTCTCCCTGCCCCGTCTCAGTGGGGCAGCATCCATGATGTCGTCGTGGATCAGGGTGAAATTGTGGAAGACCTCCACGGCCATGGCTGCCGGGAGGGCCTGTTTTAACTCAGCCCCGTAGAGGTCTGCGCTCAGGAGCACTAACACGGGACGGATGCGCTTCCCGCCGATATCGAGGATGTACGCAATCGGGTCGTAGAGGTCCCCTGGGGAGTCTGGCAACTGCATTTGCGAGAGATGGCTCAGAAATTCCCTGCGGTAGGTGGTAATGGATTCGATCATGGGTCAAAATTAGGACAATCAGGGCGCTTTCGATAGCAATTTCGCCTAAAATGAACCGGGGTTTTGCCCGATTGTTAAATTTATGTAAATACGCAGGAAACTTTTTTTGTATTTAAAGTTTCCTAATTACTTTAGCCCGGTGAAAGAAAAAATTCTGGATAGTGCCACGGACCTCTTCCTGAACCTCGGGTTCAAGAGCGTTACCATGGATGACCTGGCCGAACACCTGGGGATCTCCAAGAAGACCATCTATTCCCATTTCAGCAACAAGACCGAACTGGTCAGGGAGTGCACCATGGGGCTGTTCTACAAAATAGCGGACGGGATTGAATGCATTTGCCAGGAAGACAAAAACCCGATCGAGGAGCTCTACGAAATCAAGCGCTTCGCCCTGCTGAATCTGAAGAACGAGAAGTCCTCCCCCCAGTACCAGCTCAAAAAATACTATCCGCAGATCTATTCGACCCTGCACAACAAGCAATTTGAAATCTATAAAAACTGCGTTCGCTCGAATATCCTCAAAGGGATTGAAAGGGGGATCTACAGGGAGAACCTGAATGTCGATTTTGTCACGAGGATCTATTTCGCGGGCATGACCAGCATCAAGGACGAGGCGCTTTTTGCCCGGCAGGAATTCCCGATGCTGCAGCTGATGGACGATTACCTGGAATACCACCTTCGGGGTATTGTAACCCCAAAGGGCCGGAGCATTCTGAAAACCATAATAAACTCAAACCAGGATTAAATGCGACGTATCCAAGTCTTTCTATTGGGGGTGTCCGCGATTTTCAGCGCGCAGGCCCAGGACATTCCGGTAAAATTCACACTGGAAGAGGCTATACAGTATGCGCTGGATCACAATTACAGCGCCATTAACGCCAGCAGGGATATGGAGGATGCCCAGAAACAAAAGTGGGAGACCATTGCCACGGGGCTGCCGCAGATCGACGGGAACGTCAGCTATACGGACCAGCTCAAACAGCCTGTATCCCTTATTCCCGGCGACTTCTTTCCAGGCGGGGAGCCCGGCACGTTCGTCCCCATCATTTTTGGCCCGCCCAGGACGACGACTGCCACGGCGACCCTGAGGCAGCAGATCTTCGATGGGTCCTACATCGTGGGGGTCCAGGCCACCAAGGCTTTTTTGAGCTACAGTGCAAACAACAAGGAAAAGACGGATCAGGAAGTGCGCAAATCCGTGGTGGAATCCTACGGGAACGCCCTCCTGGCCAGGGAAAGCACCTCCATCCTGAACCGGAACATCGCAGCGGTGGAGAAAAACCTGTTCGAGACGGAAAAACTCTTTGAAAACGGCCTTGGGGAAGAGGAGAACGTCGAGCAGCTCCAGATCACCCTGGCGAACCTTAAGAATGCCCTGAACAGCAACCAGAGGCTGGAACAAATCACCCTCCAGATGCTCAATGTCGTGATGGGGCTCCCCCTGGAGCACCCTACGGAGCTCACCCAGAGCCTGGATGAACTCGTCACCCAGGAAACGCGCCCCGAGTTGCTGAACGAGGAATTTACCCTGGAAAACAATACGGATTACAAGCTGGTGCTCAACCTGAACGAGCAGCGGTATTTCGAGTGGAAGCTCGCACGCAGCAGGGCCCTTCCCTCTCTCGATGCCTTTATCAATTATGGCTATACCGGTTTCGGGGACCCCATAACCATTTTAGGGACGGATGCCCAGAGTTTTCAGTCTTCCATCCTGGGATTTGACCTGAATATCCCCATTTTCAGTTCCCTCAAACGCAGCGCCTCCACCCAGCGGGCCAAGATCGCACTGGAGAAAGCCAAAACGGAACTGGAACAGGCCGAACAAATGCTGGAACTGCAGTACGACCAGGCAAAGAGCGACTATATCCTGGCCATAGAATCCTATCAGACCAGCAAGGAAAACCTTGCGCTGGCCGAACGGATCGAAAACAAGAACGAGATCAAATACACGGAGGGGATCGCCTCGAGTTTCGAACTCAGGCAGGCGCAAACCCAGCTCTATACCGCCCAGAGCGAATACCTGCAGGCGATGATCGGCGTGATCAACAAAAAGACCGCCCTCGAAAACATACTCAACCCATACTGAACCACCCGACCCTGTTACCAAAATGCAACTCACTTCGAACACATACCCGACTATGACTAAATCACTACTACTCCTGACGGTTCTGGCGCTGGCCAGCTGCGGGGGGGATTCCGGGAGGTCCGTCGAGGACCTCATCCAGAGTGGCTCCCTTGAAGAGATCAAGGAAAGGCAACACGCCCTGAACCAGGAACAGCGGGCCCTGGCCAGCCAGCTGCGGCAACTGGACTCCGCAATCCAGAGCAAGGCCCTGGAGACGAACGTCCCCCTTGTGAGCACCCTGGAACTGAGCCCCTCCACCTTTGAGCACTACCTGGACCTGCAGGGCAATGTCCAGACCAAACAAAACGTCCTCCTCTATCCCGAGATGGCCGGCACCCTCGTACGGGTGTATGTAAAGGATGGCGCTCGCGTCAGCAAAGGGGATGTCCTGGCCCGTATCGACGATGGCGGAATGGCCTCCGGCCTGGAACAACTCCGGACTCAGGCCGCCCTGGCCCAGACGACTTACGAGCGCCAAAAACGCCTATGGGAACAGAATATCGGCTCTGAAATCCAGTTCCTGCAGGCCAAAACCAATTACGAGGCAACGGTCCAGTCCGTGCAGCAGGCTGAAGCCCAGCTGGCCAAATCCACCATCCGGGCACCTTTCAGCGGGATTGTGGACGACGTTATGGTGGAACAGGGAAGCACCGTGAACCCTGCCGGGGGCATGCCGGTTTTCCGGTTGGTGAACCTCTCGGACATGTACGTGGAGGTGGATGTGCCCGAGAGCTACCTTCGGGAGGTTACCCCCGGGAAGCGTGTGGAGATCTTCGTGCCGGTCCTGGGGGATAGTCTGATCACCGAAGTCCGTCAGACGGGCAACTTTATCAACCCGGCCAACAGGACCTTCAAGGTTGAAATCCCTGTGCCCAACACCACCGGGCAGATCAAGCCGAACCTGACCGTCCGGGTGCGCATCAACGATTACTCCAATCCCGAGGCCCTGCTCATTCCCCCGAGCGTGATCTCGGAAAATTCGGAAGGGCAGCAATATGTCTACGTCGCCACGGAAGATGGGGCGGACAACTACGCCAAAGCCGAAAAAAGGATCATCACCACGGGGCTCTCCCAAAGCAACCAAATCGAGGTGCTTAGCGGCATTGCCCCAGGGGACCGCATCATCCTGGAAGGGGCCCGAAGTGTCCGGGAAGGACAAAAAATTGAAATCATCGAGCAATCATGAGCAGACAAAAAAAGAATGCAGATAAGGAATTCGGCCTTGCTTCCTGGGCGATAGACAACCCCTCGGTGATCTATGTCATGATCGCCATTTTCCTCCTGATGGGGCTCTCCGCCTATTTTGCCATGCCCCGGGAGGACTTCCCCGAGGTTGAGGAGACCAAGATCTACATCAGTACGCCCTACCCCGGAAACACCGCGGAAGATGTAGAGCGCCTTTTGACAGACCCGCTCGAAGACCGGTTGAAAAACCTGAGCAATGTCGTGGAGGTCACCTCCACTTCCCAGGAAGACTATTCCATGATCGTCGTGGAATTCGACGAGGATATTACCGTGGAGAACGCCAAGCAAAAGGTGAAGGACGAAGTGGACGGCGAAAAGGCCGGGGAGGACTGGCCCATTTTCAACGGCGCCAAGGTGGAACCCAACGTTTTTGACCTGAACCTCTCCGAGTCCTTCCCCATCATGAATGTGAAC
>CAZUZE010000082.1:0-8615 GCA_964624565.1 uncultured Robiginitalea sp. | reverse complement strand
TTAAGTTCACCCCGCTACCCGGGGTGAGATGATTAAACAATAGTCGATACAGGTTGTATCGTAAACCCGACGAATTTCCTTTAATTGAGGAAATTCTATGTCAATGAACGTATTAAAAGGAAAAAGTAGTGCTGAGACTACTTTTTCTTGTGTCGGTTAGCTCTACTGCGCTTCTTTCGCTTATGAGTAGCTACCTTATGTCTTTTTCTTTTTTTACCACTCGGCATAGCTCAATTTTAACGGTTCCTAATTAACCTGCACATTGCTTTTTACTCCTTCAACAAACACTTTGGCAGGTTTAAAGGCCGGAATATTATGGGCAGGAATCTTAATAGTTGTGTTTTTGGAAATATTTCTGCCGGTCTTTTCGGCCCGGGTCTTGATAATAAAACTACCAAATCCTCTTAAGTATACGTTATCACCATTTTCAAGGGAAGTCTTAACTTCTTCCATAAAGCTCTCAACAGTGGCTTGTACATCTCCTTTTTCCATTCCCAGTTTTTCTGAGATCCTAGATACGATATCCGCTTTCGTCATTTTGATTTATCTGTAGGTTTCAGGGTTGCAAATATATAAATATTATTGAATCTTTAAACCTGAAAAGTCTTTTTAAGTGCTTAAATACAGTTAGTTTTGAAGTTGCATCGGCAGCAGATGGACTTTTCAGAACGCATTTTAAGTTGGTACAAAAAAAACAGGCGGGAGCTGCCCTGGAGAAAAACCCGGGACCCATACCGCATCTGGCTTTCCGAAATTATCATGCAGCAAACCCGCGTTGCCCAGGGGCTGCCGTACTACCTTCGCTTTACCGAGCGTTTCCCGCGAATTGAGGACCTTGCGGCCGCCCCGGAGGAAGAAGTG
This sequence comes from uncultured Robiginitalea sp., assembly GCA_964624565.1. Lineage (GTDB taxonomy): Bacteria > Bacteroidota > Bacteroidia > Flavobacteriales > Flavobacteriaceae > Robiginitalea. The sequence goes on along the minus strand of CAZUZE010000082.1, from coordinate 7,754 downwards.
CTGAAAACCTGGCAGGGGCTGGGCTACTATTCCCGCGCCCGAAACCTGCACGCCACGGCCCGCCACATCGCCTTTGAACGAGGAGGCCGTTTTCCCCCGACGTACAAAGGCCTCCTGGCCCTGAAGGGGGTTGGCCCCTATACGGCTGCGGCTATCGGATCCATTTGTTTTGACCTTCCCGCCCCTGTGGTCGACGGAAATGTCTATCGGGTCCTGGCCAGGTATTTCGGGGTGGATCTGCCCATAGACCGGGGCGACGGGACCCGCTATTTTGCCGCCCTGGCAGCGGAACTCCTGGACGGGGCCCATCCGGGGACCTACAATCAGGCACTTATGGAGTTCGGTGCCCTGCAGTGCGTTCCCCAAAACCCAGACTGCGTTTCGTGTCCCCTGTCCGACAGTTGTGCCGCCCTGGCGACAGGGAAAGTAGCTTCCCTGCCGGTCAAGCTGCCCAAAAAGGGGGTGCGGAAGCGGTTTTTTAATTATTATATGCCCGTTGATCCCGACTTCCGGACCCTGCTCCTGAAGCGGAAGGGCCGTGGCATATGGGAAGGGCTTTACGAATTCCCGTTGATCGAGTCGGAGACCGGGGAGGTCGACCCGATGGTGCTGGAAAGGCACCTGGCAGAGCGCTTTCCCTGGCTGAGTCCGGTTGAGAAGTCCGTGAGGTTCAACCCTGTGCCCTTGGTCCACAAGCTCTCCCACCAGCATCTGCACGTGACGTTTCACGTGTTGCACCTGGAAGGGCCCCTCCCCGGGGGCATCCCCCTGTCCGGAATGCAGGCGTATCCCGTCCCGGTGGTGATTGCAAATTTCATGGAAACAGTTAAAAATTCGTACTTTTGACCGTATATACGAGCTATGAGCGGAACACTTAACAAAGTAATGCTGATCGGGCATTTGGGGGATGCAGTTAAACTTCATTATTTCGAAGGGGGGAATTGCGTGGGTCGCTTTCCCATAGCGACCAATGAATCCTATACCAACCGCCAGACCGGCGAGAAGGTAACCAACACGGAATGGCACAATATCGTTGTGCGAAACAAGGCTGCCGAAATCTGTGAGAAGTACCTGAGCAAGGGGGACCTGATCTATATCGAAGGTCGCCTGAAGACGCGGCAGTGGCAGGGAGAGGACGGGGTGACCCGGTACTCGACCGAAATCCAGGCCACCGATTTTACATTCCTCTCCAACAAGCAGTCAGACGGCAACCCGTCACAGGGACAGGGCACAGGACAGCAGGCGCCGCATTCCGTCGCTGATCCGGGTTCCGGGAATGCAAACCCGCAGGCAGGCGGCCCGGAGGAAGATGACCTGCCGTTTTAAGTAACTAAAGAATCGGTAGTTGGACCCTGACCCCCTAAGCGCTATACTGATTGGGATCGCCTTCAATGGCGAACTCCTCCTCAAGTTTTTGATCCTGGTTGTCCTCCTGCTTTGTTCAGGGCTCATTTCAGGTGCGGAAGTCGCTTTTTTCGGCCTTTCCCAGACCGATCTGAACGAGCTGAAAAACAGTGCCGGGTCCAGGGGGGAGATCATCCTGAGGCTTCTCGAGAAGCCGAAAAAGCTCCTGGCGACCATCCTTATTGCCAACAATGCCATAAACATCGGGATTGTCCTGCTCCTCAACGATATGGGCGACACCCTTTTCGAGGGGATTGACCAGGTATACCTCGGGTTCATCTCCGGACGATTTGTATTGGAGGTGGTCCTGGCCACCTTCCTGATCCTTTTGTTCGGGGAGATCCTCCCAAAAATTTACGCGAACAGGAACCGGATGACCTTTGCCCTGAAGATGGCCTACGCCGTCCGCGTCCTGGACGTGGTTTTCACCCCCCTGTCCGCCCCGATGCGCAAAGGCACCATCTTCCTCTACAGGCGATTGGGCAAGCAAAAGTCAAACCTGAGCGTGGACCACCTTTCCCAGGCCCTCGAACTCACCTCTGAAGGGGACACGACCCGGGAAGAGCAGAAGATCCTGGAGGGAATCGTTTCTTTCGGAAATACGGACACCAAGCAGGTAATGCGCCCCAGGCTGGATATTTTCGCCCTGTCCTCGGACCTGAAGTACCCCGAGGTCCTGGAGGAAATCAAAAAAAACGGGTATTCCCGCATCCCGGTTTATGAAGAAAACCTGGATGACGTGCTGGGTGTCCTCTATGTCAAGGACCTCCTGCCGTACCTGGACCGGAAAACCTTTAACTGGACCTCCCTGATCCGAAAGCCATTTTTTGTGCCCGAAAACAAAAAGCTCGACGACCTGCTGCTCGAATTTCAGAACAAAAAGAACCACCTGGCGGTGGTAGTCGATGAATTTGGCGGGACCTCCGGGATTGTTACCCTGGAAGACGTGATCGAGGAGATCGTCGGGGACATCAGCGACGAGTTTGACGATGAAGACCTGGTGTATTCCAAGCTCGATGACCTGAACTTTGTCTTTGAAGGGAAAACAAACCTGAAGGATTTCTACCGGGCGGCCCAGATTGAAGACGAGACGCTTTTTGAAGCCCACAAGGGAGAGTCTGAAACGATTGCGGGGTTTGTCCTGGAAATATCGGGAAGGTTCCCGAAACGGGGTGAGAAAATACCCTTCAACGGATTCCTGTTTATGGTGGAGAGCATCGACAAAAAGCGCCTGAAACAAATTAAAGTGACCCTGCCACATGAGAAATAGTATCTGGTTTTTACTGGCATGCCTGACAAGCGCACTGATTGGGTGCAAAGGGGAACCGGTCCCAAAGCCAAAAGCCATGCTGCGCCTGGAGTACCCGGAGCAGCAGTACGCCCGGCTCGATAGCGAATGTCCTTTTGAGTTTGACTACAACCAAATGGCCCGCCCGGAATATAAGGAGGGGTGCAACCTCGTCCTGGATTACCCGGAAATGAAGGGATCCATTTACGTTTCCTATAAGCCCGTGGAGGACAACCTCAGGGAACTGCTTTCCGATGCCCAAAAACTCTCCTATGAGCACGTGGTAAAGGCCGATAACATTCTCGAACAACCCTACTTGAACCCGGAGGACCGGGTTTTTGGGATGTTTTACGAAGTAAAGGGGAACGCGGCCTCCCAATCTCAGTTCTATGTGACTGACAGCACCTCCCATTTTGTGACGGGATCACTTTATTTTTACGCCAAGCCCAATTACGATTCCATACTGCCTGCGGCCATCTACCTTCAGAAGGATATCCGCCGCATTGTTGAATCCATTCGATGGAGTCAGCCCAACCCCTAAAACGGACCTTTATGTTCTCATACACCCGGGAATCCTTTCTGGAATGCCACTCGAGGATACAACCTTTTATCCACAGGACCCCTGTGCTCACTTCGAGCTTGCTCAACGAGCGTTCAGGGGCATCCCTCTTTTTTAAATGTGAGAATTTCCAGCGGGGCGGGTCCTATAAAATGCGGGGTGCCACCCATGCCATCCTCCTGAAGAAGGAAACGGGTCCGCTGCCGGGGGTGGTCACCCATTCCTCCGGGAATTTTGCCCAGGCCCTCTCCCTGGCGGCGCGGGCGCTGGGGATCCCGGCCTATATCGTAATGCCTGAAAATGCCCCTGAGGTCAAGAAAAGGGCGGTAAAGCAATACGGGGGTGTGGTGGTGGAATGTCCCCCCACACTGGAGGCGAGGGAATCCGAAGCCGCCCGGATCGGGCAGGAGACGGGGGCGGTTTTTATACACCCCTCCAATGACCCCTATGTGATGATGGGGCAGGGTACCACCTGTATGGAGTTGCTTGAGGACAGCGGCCCCCTGGACTATGTCATTGCCCCTGTCGGGGGCGGGGGCCTTCTTGGAGGCACTGCGCTGGCTGTTTCTTATTTCGGGGAAGGCTGTGAGGCCATCGGGGCGGAACCTCTTGTCGTGGACGATGCCTACCGCTCCCTGAAGGCCGGGAAAATTGTCGGGAACGAGCGCACGGATACCATCGCCGACGGCCTGAAGACGGTCCTCGGATCCTATACCTTCCCTGTGATCCGGCAGCATGTAAGAACGATAATCCGGGTAAGCGAAACGGAAATCGTGCAGGCGATGCACCTGATCTGGGAGCGTATGAAGATTGTGGTAGAGCCCTCCAGCGCTGTGGCCCTGGCTGCCGTTTTTAAGGAGCCCGGCCGCTTCAGTGGAAAGCGCGTCGGCATCCTGCTTTCCGGCGGCAATGTGGACCTGGCCCGCCTGCCCTTCGGGTAAGGGTTATTCCGGGGGTGTTCTGTTTTTGAGAAGTTCCTCTGCCCGGGCGATACTCCCGTTCACCTGTTCGGCCATATCCTGAACCTTGACCGCCTCTTCTTCCAGCCACCCGGCCTTTTCGGCACTCAGGGCCTTGCCCTCCATGATTTCGGCATAGTCGAACCGGTCTCCAAAACCTTTCATCCAGTCCATCATACTCTGGTGGGCGTCCTGAAGATCTTCCATGGCTTCCTGATAGGCCCGGCCTTCCGCCGTGGTGTCGGCCAGGGGTTTGAGCGTTGCCACCAACTGACCGATGCGGGCCATTTTCGGCATGACGGAATCGTGGACCGCAACTACCTCCCGCATGCGGTTGGCACCCTCCTTTTCGGGTTTGCAAGAGGCTGCAAGAAATGCGCAAAGCAGGGCGGGAATTGCCATGGCGGCCCCCCTGGCAATGAGGGTATAGAAAAAGCTGATTTTCATGACATATATAATTGTTGCAAAAGTAGGAACTTTGGGCAAACAAAAACCCGGATGAGCGAGTCCAGAAGACGCTGGTTTTACCTCATTGTCCTTTCGATCATCTGGGGCAGTTCCTACATCCTAATCAAAAAGGGCCTCGAGGGGTTCAGCGCCCTGCAGTTGTGGGGTGTTCGCGTATTGCTGGCCGGGCTGTTGCTTCTGGCTATAGGGTATGGCTCCCTGCGAACGATCCGGAGGCAGGACTGGAAATGGGTCGCCCTGAGCGGACTGGTGGGCAGCTTTATCCCCATGTTCCTTTTTGCCTGGGCGGAAACTGAAATCGACAGCGGGGTGGTCTCCATTTTGAATTCCCTTGTGCCGTTGTTTACCCTTTTTGTGGGCTACGGGCTGTTTCGCATCTCCTTTACCCTGAACCAGGTGTTTGGGGTACTGGTCGGGCTTTTGGGCGCGGCACTTTTGATTTATATGGGAAGTGCGGTCAACCCTGAACAGAATTACTGGTACGCCTCCGGGGTGGTCCTCGCCTCTTTTTGCTATGCCGTGAATGCCAACGTGATCAAAACCAAACTGCACGCGGTGAGCCCTATGGGCATTGCCACGGGCAATTTCATTTTTCTCATCCTTCCTGCCCTTGGAATCGTCCTCTGCTCAGGAGCCCTCGGAAACACCGTCCGTCAGGGCCCTTATTTTTGGAGTTCCCTCGGATACATCGCCCTGCTCTGCGTCCTTGGCACGGCGGTCGCCAAAGTGATGTTCAACCGGCTGATACAGATATCCACTCCGGTTTTTTCGGTTTCCGTAACCTACCTGATCCCGGTCGTGGGGGTCCTTTGGGGGATCCTGGACGGCGAGCGGTTCAGCATGGGGCAGGTGGGGGCGGCCTCCCTCATCCTGCTGGGGATTTACCTGGTCAATAAAAACAAAAAGGCACCCCGGTAGGGTGCCTTTTTCCGGAGAAAGCTACTATTAATTGAAATCTGACTCCTGGACCTCGTAATTGATCACCGCTTCCAGGAGTTTGCTTTCGATTTGCTGGGGTCCCATGGGGACTACCCGAAGGGATGGAAACTTAATCCCGTCCACTTCCTGGTATTCCCTGATGGAAGTCTCCTGGTTCTGGGTTTGCCCATTCATGGAAATCACGGTGGCTTCCTTGATTTTAAGGCCCGTCTCCACATCGTAAAAATAGCTCGCCTGCACCGTTTCCCCGGGCACGTCGATCCGGTAGGCCTTTTTGTCCTCCACCGGCTCTATCCCCACGAGTTTGGCTTCGGGGTTACTCGCAATGGACTGCTCGGTAAAAATACCGAGGCTTTTTTGCATGTCCGTTTTCATTTCCTCGGGCAGGGGCACTTTATTCCCCCCCTGTTTCATGTACAGCTCGTCTCCCTTTGCGATGACTCCCATCATGGGGGCGCCATTCATAAAGGTGGTCTGCGCGTATTTGTCAGCTGTGCGGAGTTCTTCCGTTTTTATGGTGGCACCCATGGCCGAACCCTCATAAACCAGCTTCAGGGATTGGATTTTATCCACGGCTGCCTTTCCCCCGATAGCCTCAAAATAGGCGTCGATCACGGATTGCACGCTTACCCCGTCCGGCACAGCGGCGGCAAGCTCCGGTTTTTCGGCCGGATTGGCGTACTTGTCGTAGTATTTGATCGGGACAGGTTTGCCGTCAAAGGTGATTTTCTCCAGGTTTTCCAGGACCTCACTGCCTTTTCCCGCCACCACGATGCGCGCATTGGAAGGTTTGAAATACGTTTTGGAAGCCCGCTGCACGTCTTCTATGGTGATCGCGTCGACGCGCTCCAGAAAGGTCTCGTAAAAATCCTCCGGGAGGTCCTGCTGCAGGATGTCCACCGCGTAATCCGCAACCGTCGAGGGATCCTCCAGTTGCATCACGAAATTTCCGGCATACATCGCCTTGGCCAGTTCGAGGTCTTTTTCGGTAATGGGCTCCTCGACCATCCGGTCGATTTCTTTGAGCATTTCGACAACGGCACTATCGGTTACCATATTGCGAACACCTGCAGAAGCATTGAAGGAAGAGGTCCCCCATTTGCTGTTGCCCAGGGAGGAGTAGGTACTGTAGGTGTACCCCTTGTCCTGCCGTAGGTTTTTCATAAGCCGGCCTGTGAAGCCCCCGTAACCCAGCACAAAATTGGCGAGGGTGGCTGAGAGGTAATCCGGGTCGTTCTTTTTAAGGTCCACCAGGTTGGTTACCCGGATTTCGGACTGGACGGCGTTCGGCACATCCACGAAATTGATCTGTGCGTATTGGGCATCTGCCGGGTCTGAAAACTGGAAGGAGGGGGGGGAAGCCTTGATCCATGGGGTGAAATGCTTTTCCACCAGTTTTTTCACCTCTTTCACATCCGTATCCCCCACCACAACCAGGTACGCATTGGCGGGGACAAAGTAGTCCTTGTAAAAACGGTCCACATCTGCCAGGGAGACGTTATTGACCGTTTCTTCCGTGGTGAATTCCCCATTGGGGTTTTCTTTCCCGTAGGCCAGGGCGCTGCGGACCCTGTTGGCGATGGCCGAGGCACTTTTTTCAGAGGTCTTCAACCCTGTGATCAGCTTTTCCTTTTCCTTGTCAAATTCTTCCTGGGTGAAATTCGGATTGAGGGCGGCATCTGCCATCAATTCCAAAAGCCTCGGGAAATACTTGCTCAGGCTGGATCCGAAACCACCCTGGGAATAGAGCTCCAGGCGGGCCCCCATAAAGTCGATCTCTTCGTTAAAGGCATCCATCGGGATGGTCTTGGAGCCTTTCCCGAGCATGCTTCCGGTCAGGCTGGCCACACCCGCCTTGTCCCCTTCAAAAATGGGGGGGTTGTCGATGTCCAGTTGTACGGACACCCTCGGGAGCTTGTGGTTTTCGACGACGAGCACAGTCAGGCCATTGCCCAATTTGAACTGCTCCGCCTTGTCCAGCTTTATTTTAGGGGCCGGGCCCGGCTCCGGCATTTTTGTGCGGTCTATTTGTGCCTGGAGCGAAAAGGCTCCAAGGGTCAGTACGAGGGTAAATAGTATCCTTTTCATAGTCTTAGTTGTCCATTTTATCACCGGGGAGGTACTCGATGACCGCCCG
>CAZUZE010000081.1:0-8687 GCA_964624565.1 uncultured Robiginitalea sp. | reverse complement strand
CACGAGTTGTGGCAGGCGCTGGGTACCCCCGTATCCGGGAATAACCCCCAGGGAAACCTCCGGCAGCCCCATCCTGGCATTGTCGCTGGCGACCCTGAAATGACAGGCCATGGCGAGCTCCAGCCCGCCCCCGAGGGCGAAGCCGTTGATGGCGGCGATCACCGGCTTTTTTAAATGGGCGATCCGGTCAAAAAGCATTTTCTGCCCATCTGCGGCCAGGGCACTGCCCTCTGCCTCTGAATATTCGGAAAATTCCGCTATATCGGCCCCCGCCACAAAAGCTTTGGGTCCTGACCCGGTCAGTATAATGACCCGTACGCCCGGATCCGCCTCAAGGGATCCCAGGGCACTGCTAAGTTCAGCAATGGTTTCCCGGTTCAGGGCATTCAGTTTTTGGGGGCGGTCCACGGTGAGGAGGGCGATCCTCCCCCCGGTTTCTACGGTTACGGAGTTGAATTTCATAGGTGTGCTGGTTTGTGTTTTTTAACCTGGGGCAACCGTACAGTAAAGACGGTCCCCTTTCCGGTTTGTGAGGTAAAGTCTATGCTTCCCTTGTAGTTTTCCACAATCGTCTTGACCATCCCGAGGCCCAGGCCCATCCCGCTGGTTTTTGTGGTAAACTTTGGTTCGAATATCTTGTCCCGGAACTCTTCCGCGATCCCCTTGCCGTTGTCCGCAACCGAAATTCTGGCCATTTCGTCCTCGGAGGAAACCGTTACCAGGATACGCGGGTTTTCCTGATCCGGAAGTGCCTGTATGGCGTTTTTGACGAGGTTCGTTATGACCCGTATCAACTGGGTGCGGTCCATTTTTACCACCAGGTTGTCCGCCTCCGAAACAAAGTGGATAAACGGTTCGTTGAAGATGTCCAGGGCGAGTTTTACCACTTCCGGGACATTGAGCGTCTCGTTTTGCTGTGCCGGCATTTTGGCAAAGTTGGAAAAGGCAGAGGCAATACTGCTCAGGGTGTCGATCTGCTGGATGAGCGTTTTGGAAAACTCCCTTACCTTATGTCCGATTTCCGGATCGGCAGGGTCGAATTTGCGCTCAAAACTCTGGACGCTGAGCCTCATGGGCGTGAGGGGGTTCTTGATTTCATGGGCGACCTGTTTGGCCATCTCCCGCCACGCCTGTTCGCGTTCACTCCTCGCCAGCATGGCGGCACTGTGGGAGAGCTCGTCGATCATGGCGTTATAGGAATCGACCAGCTGTGCAATTTCCAGGCTGGGGTCTTCAATCAGGATTTTCTCGTTCGTCCGGGCAAGCCGGGTTTGGTTGAGCTTTTCCGAGACGGTCTGGAGTGACCGGGTGATGTACTTCGAGATAAAATAGGCCAGGCCTATGGCCAGCAAAAGCATGATCAGGTAAACCACCCCCAGGCGCATCAGGAATTCCCGCAGCTCCTTGTCGTAGAAGGTATTCTCCTCAAAATAGGGGAGGTGCAAGATCCCTATGGGCTTAAAATGGCTGTCCGTGATATAGGAGTAAGACGCCTGGAAATTGAACCCGGCCGCCGAATTCACCTCGACGAAGTGTTTGTCCACACTGTTGCGGAGGGAATCGAGGATGTGGGGCTCCAGCCGGATGCTCACCGAATCGTTGTCAAATTTGGGCCGGGAACTCTTGATCAGTCGGCCCTGCAGGTCGTAGAGGTTGAAATTGGTGCCTTCGATAATGGCAATCCGATAGATTTCATCCTTGAATATGAGGGAAAGGTAGTCCGAGGTGATCGGATAGGTGGTGCGCTGCAGGGCAAAGGTAATGGCCTGTTTGATCTGTTCTTCCTTGCGCCCCAGCCGGTCCTCGTGGTATTCCCGGGACTGCTCCCTGAACTGGTAAACGGTCACCCCTGCGATCAGGACAGAAGCGATCAGCACCAGCAGGATCATGGAGACAAAAATCCTCGACCGCAATGACAACTTCCTGAACAAGCTCCTGGGTTTAGGGCTAAAGATAGCAATAATCACACCAAATTTTCCCGGACATCCCACCCGGAGTGCAAAGCCGGCCCGAAGTCCGGGGGAGGACCCGGCCGCCTATTCCTTTCGCACCTTCTTATAGAGCCGGATGCCCAGCATCAGGAGGACAGCCAGCCCGATCAGCCCGGCCAGCCCGTAAAGCCATTGGATACTGCTCTTGAGGATCGCGAGGAAAACGACGGCAAACAGTATCAGGGTGGCCCCTTCGTTCCAGACCCGCATATACGCGGAAGTATAGGCAAAGCGCTCGCGCTGGAATTTCAGGAACATCTGGTGGGTTTTGAGGTGGTACGCGAACAGCAGGGCGACAAAGACGAGCTTTACATGCATCCACGGCTGGGAAAGCCAGGAGGGCATGGCAATCAGCAACCCGATGGCAAAGAGGGTGCAGAGTACGGCCGAGGGCCAGGTTATGATATACCACAGGCGCCTTTCCATGATCCGGAACTGGTCCGAAAGCACCTCCCGGGCCCCTTCAGGTTTCTCACGGGCTTCAATATGGTAGATGAACAGGCGCGGCATATAGAACAGCCCGGCGAACCAGGTGACCACAAAAATCAGGTGGAGCGACTTGATATAATTATAAAAATCGGCCATGCGCGGGTTTTGGGATAAACTTACGCCAACCCGGCGAAAGACGAAAATCCGGCCACCGGGTGTGGACCCGTCCTGTCCCCAAAGTATTACCCTCTGAAGGCCCACCTTTTTTCAAGGAAACGGGAGGCAAAAAAGGCAAAGAGGGCCGGGAGGGCCCATCCCAGCTGATAGGATTGCAGGGGCCACCAGCCTTCCATCCCTTCGCTCATTTGCGGCCACCCGATGCTTTTGAGGAAATCCGGGACCGAGAAGATAAGCGTCGCAATCACCACAGCCCTGAAAACACTCTTAGAAGTCCCTCCGGGGGGCAGGGCGTTGAGCAGGATCAGCACGATGGTAAGGGGGTAGATGAACATCAGGGCGGGCAGTGCCACCGCGATGATATAATCCACGGGGAACTGGCCCATGGCCACGCCTATCAGGCATCCGGCCAGGGCCGTTGCCCTGTAGGCCGTTGCGGAATCGCCACTCCTGGACCGCACAAAATCGGCAGTGCCCGTAACGATCCCAACAGCGGTAGTGAAACAGGCCAGGGAGATGAGCAGGCTCAGGAACAGGTTCCCGTAGTGGCCGAGTCCGCGCACGCTCATTTGCCTCAGGAACTCCGTCCGGCTGAGTCCCTCTTCGAGTCCGCCCCCTGTGATCGCCCCGGAGAGGATGAGCCCCGCATAGAGCAAAAGCAGGCCCAGGCCGGCGAGCCATCCGGCCCTCGAGACGTAAAGGAAGCGCTGCCGGAAGTCCAGGTCGGGCATCTCCTTGCGGAGGCTTATCAAAATCACCCCCCCAACGACCACGGCGCCAATGGCGTCAAAGGTTTGGTATCCCTCCAGAATACCTGCGGAAAACGGGTTTTCAAGCACCCCGGGTGCCGGGCTGCTGCCGTCCAGCCACACGATGCTCCCGATGAGGATCAACAGGACAACCAGGATGGCAGGGGTCAGCCATTTGCCGATAAGGGGGACGATCCGGGACCGGTTGAGGACCAGGACAAAGACCAATGAAAAGTAGATCAGGCTGGTTCCCAGGGCGGATATATCAAAAAAGGGGGCGATGCCCATTTCGTGGGTCACCGCAGCCGTACGGGGTGCGGGAAGGGAAATGGCAATCGCGTAGACGAGGTAACAGTACGCCAGGCTGAATCCTTTTGAGACCTTCCTGGCAAAATCGAACATATCCCCCTGGAGGCGCGCATGGGCCAGGATGCCCAGCATCGGGATCAGGACCGCGGAAATACTGAAGCCGATGCCGGTCTGCCACCAGGAAGACCCCGATCGCATTCCGAGCTGCGGCGGCAGGATGAGGTTGCCGGCCCCGAAAAAGAGGGAAAACAGGGCCAATGCCAGGATCCATTCAGATTTCCTGCTGATCATCGGATGTTCAGGTTTTGAGCGCTGCGCTTCATATCCTTTATTTCAAACTGAGGTCCTCCCCCGGGACTGAGCCCTTTGTCGAAAAAACAAAGAAATTGACGGACCCATCCAATAAATCGGCCGGACTCGTCGTTGGTGTATAGTCCCAACTATTAAAAACAGCTAAAGTATACGAAAAAACAAGGCGCTTCCAGGGGGAATCCCAAATCCCCGGTCCACGCCCACTCTGTCCCAAACACCTACTGCCATGAAAAAATTCTTTTGTTCCCTTTTCGGACATCACTACAGCGTTTCAAAAAAGATCACCTCCCATATCAAAGAGTACTCCTGTGTTCACTGTGGAAAACAGGTCACCACAGATGCCAGTGGGAACTTGTCCCTGCTTACGCCAGAAATGAAAGAAATCAACGATACCCTGGAAAGCATTTACCAGAAAAGGCATCGCCATGATGCGCACCAGTTAGCCTGACTCATCAGTCCCGCCAAACGCGTTCCAGCCCTGGGCAGTCAGGCGAACCGCGTTTCCTCCCCGGGTGACCAGGTGGGCCCCCATGCCTGCTTCCGTCATATGCCCGATTACCGTTAAATCCGGATTGCCCTTAATTTTCGGATAGTCTTCCTGGGAAATTGTAAAGAGCAATTCATAGTCTTCCCCCCCATTGAGCGCCGCCAGCGCAGGATCTACCTGAAACTCCTCACAGGTGCGTATGACCATCGGGTCCAGCGGGATCTTATCCTCAAACAACCGGCACCCAACCCCGCTGGATTTACATAAATGCAAAATTTCTGAAGAGAGGCCGTCGCTGACGTCAATCATGGACGTGGGCAGGACTTCGAGCGCTTCCAGAAGGGCGATGACATCCTTCCGGGCTTCCGGTTTTAGCTGCCGCTCCACGATATAGTCATAGGGTTCCAGGTCCGGTTGGTGTGCCGGATTTACCCGGAACACCTCCTGTTCACGCCTCAGCACCTGAAGCCCCATATAGGCGGCGCCCAAATCCCCGCTGACCACCAACAGGTCATTGGCAGCCGCCCCGCTCCGATAGGCAATCCGGCTTTCCGAATCCGTTTGTCCTATAGCGGTCACCGAAAGGAGCATCCCCCTGGTCGAGGAAGTGGTATCCCCCCCGACGACGTCCACTCCGTAGTGTTTGGCCGCCAGCCCGATCCCGAGGTAGAGTTCCTCCAGGGCCTCCAGGGGAAAACGGTTGGATACGGCCATTGACACAGTAACCTGGGTCGGGGTGATATTCATCGCGCAGACATCGCTCAGGTTGACCACTACGGCTTTATAGCCGAGGTGTTTCAAAGGGGTAAACCCCAAATCGAAGTGTACGCCCTCGACCAGCATATCCGTGGTCAGGGCGAGGAACCCCCCTCCTGTTTCTATGATGGCAGCATCATCCCCGATCCCTTTGCGCGTGGAGGGTTGCGAAGGGGTGAATGCTTTGGTCAGATGGGAGATCAGGCCGAACTCCCCCAGCCTTTCGAGCGGTGTCCGCGGGGTATCTTTGTCGTCAAACATACCGCAAAAATAATACCCCGCTGCCGTTCCCGGGCATGCCCCGCCCAAAAACAAACAACCCGTGCCGTATTTTCTGCCGGCGAATTTCTCTTTCCCGCCCACGGCACAGGCAACACGTGCAATCTCCTCCCGCCTGAGGGCCGTTTTGTCCGCTTCACCACTATCTCGTTGGAAGCCATAAGGTTTTCCAATGCACCCATACGTTATAATAATGTTAGGAATGCTGCAGGAATCGGACTTACTTGCTATATTTGCTTTCTATTTAGATTTATTTCAAATAACGATGATCAAGGTTTCGGAAACTGCAAAAGAGAAGGTCCTTACCCTGATGAGGGAGGAAGGATTTGACATTGCGAGCGACTACGTCCGCGTCGGGGTCAAAAGCGGCGGTTGCAGCGGCTTGTCCTATGAACTGAAATTCGACCGGGCAATCGGGGATTCGGACAAGGTTTTCGAGGATAACTCGGTTCGGATCCTCGTGGATAAAAAGAGTTTCCTCTACCTGGTCGGGACGACCCTGGAGTATTCCGGGGGCCTGAACGGGAAGGGGTTTGTTTTTAACAACCCCAACGCCGAACGCACCTGCGGTTGCGGCGAGAGTTTTTCGCTCTAACGGGCCTGCGAGGAGGTACCTGAAACAGCGGCGCGCCCCCTTTCGAGGCGTTTAATGTAATTTTTGGAACATGGCCTACACAGAAGAAGAATTAAAAAAGGAACTGGAAACCAAGGAATACGAATACGGTTTCTACACGGATATCGAATCGGACACCTTCCCCAAAGGACTCAATGAGGAAATTGTCATCGGGATCTCCAAAAAGAAAGAGGAGCCCGAGTGGATGACCGCATGGCGCCTGGAATCCTACCGGATCTGGAGGGAAATGAAAGAACCGGAATGGGCGAATGTCACCTATGCCAAGCCGGATTTCCAGGACATCTCCTATTATTCGGCCCCCAATAAAAAACCAAAATACAACAGCCTCGATGAGGTGGACCCGGAATTGCTGGACACCTTCAAACGGCTTGGGATTTCCCTCGACGAGCAAAAGAAACTGGCCGGGGTGGCAGTGGACGTGGTGATGGATTCGGTATCCGTGGCGACGACCTTCAAAAAGACCCTGGCTGAGAAAGGCATTATTTTCTGCTCGATTTCAGAAGCGATCAAAGAACACCCGGAGCTCGTCAAAAAGTACATAGGCTCTGTGGTCCCCCAGAAAGACAACTTTTATGCAGCCCTGAATTCCGCGGTATTTTCGGACGGGTCCTTTTGCTACATCCCCAAAGGGGTGCGCTGCCCCATGGAACTCTCGACGTATTTCCGGATCAACCAGGCCGGGACCGGGCAGTTCGAACGGACGCTTGTCATCGCGGATGAAGGCAGCTACGTGAGCTACCTGGAAGGGTGCACCGCCCCTTCCCGGGATGAAAACCAGTTGCACGCCGCCGTGGTGGAACTGATCGCCCTGGAGGACGCTGAAATAAAATATTCCACCGTGCAGAACTGGTTTCCGGGGGATAAAGAGGGACGCGGCGGGGTCTACAATTTTGTAACCAAGCGCGGGCTTTGCGAAAAGAATGCGAAGATTTCATGGACACAGGTCGAAACCGGTTCGGCCGTCACCTGGAAGTACCCGTCCTGCGTGCTGAAAGGCGACAATTCTATCGGGGAATTCTATTCCATCGCCGTGACCAACAACCACCAGCAGGCCGATACGGGGACCAAGATGATCCACCTGGGCAAAAACACCCGGAGCACGATCATCTCCAAAGGGATTTCTGCCGGCAAATCGCAGAACAGCTACCGGGGACTGGTACAGATCAATTCACGGGCTGAAAACGCCCGGAACTTCTCACAGTGCGATTCGCTGCTGATGGGCAATGAGTGCGGCGCCCATACCTTCCCCTATATCGAGGCAAAGAACCAAACGGCCCAGGTGGAACACGAAGCCACCACGAGCAAGATCGGCGAAGACCAGATTTTCTACTGCAACCAGAGGGGGATCGACACCGAAAAGGCCATCGCACTGATCGTCAACGGGTTCAGCAAGGAAGTGTTGAACAAATTGCCGATGGAATTTGCTGTAGAGGCCCAGAAATTATTGGAAATCAGCCTGGAAGGCTCAGTAGGATAAGTATCTGACATGAAAATCGCCACCTATTTAGCGCTTTGGTCTGTCTTGCTCGCCTCCCTGTTCGCAGCCTGTAAGGGAAAATCCGAACAGCAGGGGGAAGTGGCCCAGGCCGTTGCGGAAAAACCTGAAATACGGCTCTACACCTTTGACGGGGGCACGGTTCAGGTCAACAAGCTCGAACTCTTTTCACAGGACTCCGTGTACCGGGGGAAGTCCAAGGAATTCGCGGACGCATTTTACGTGATTCAGCACCCTGAGGGGACGCTCATGTGGGACGCCGGCCTTCCGGAGGCCCTCGTACCCATGGAGGAGCCGTACACCTCCCCGGACGGGAATTTCACCGTCTCCCGGCGGGATTCCGTCCAGGACCAGCTCGCAAAAGCCGGCATGAGCCTGGGAGATATCGATTATATCGCCCTTTCCCACACGCATTTTGACCACAGCGGCCATGCAGCCCGGATGGGGAAATCACTCTGGCTGGTCCAAAAAGAGGAATACGATTTTATCACCAGCCCGGAGATTCAGAAATCCTACCCGAATGAGTACAATGCCATTAAAGACATCACCAACCTCCGGAAAATCGACGGGGATTACGACGTCTTCGGGGACGGTACGGTGGTCATTAAACTGATGCCCGGACATACCCCGGGCCATTCCGTCCTCTATGTGGACCTGAAAAACCATGGCCCCCTCTTGCTTACAGGGGATTTATACCACCTCTACGCCAACAGGAAAAACAAACGCGTCCCTATTTTCAATTACGATGTAAAGCAGACCCTCGAAAGCATGGAACGCTTTGAGGAATTCGCCGAAAAGACCGGGGCAAAAGTATACCTCCAGCACCAGAAGGAGGATTTTGAAAAGATGCCAAAGGCACCTAATTACTTAAATTAACTGCTATGTTGACAATCAAGAATCTGCACGCAGGTGTGGACGGCAAGAAAATCCTGAAGGGAATCAACCTGGAAATACCCCAGGGATTCTCGGCGATCTTGGGGCCCAGCGGCGCGGGCAAGAGCACCCTCATGAACCTGCTGGCCACACTGGACGACCCTTCCGAGGGATGGGTTGAGTTGCAGGGACACCG
>CAZUZE010000080.1:0-8726 GCA_964624565.1 uncultured Robiginitalea sp. | reverse complement strand
TAGTGTCCTAAAGCATCGCAGTCTATGGACTTTTCCCTAAAGACCCTTCCCTCCCAGGAGATTCTCCCAGGGTTCCGCGGCAAACTCGTACACGGGGATGAAATGAGCCTCGTTTTCTGGGACGTCGACCCCGGTTCGGAGGTCCCGGATCACCACCACAGAAACGAGCAGATCATGCATGTGATCGACGGGCAGTTCGAGTTCACCCTCGATGGGAATACCCGGCAGTACGGACCGGGCGATATCGTCCTGATCCCCGCCCACACGCCCCACAGCGGCAGGGCTCTGACTGCCTGCAGGCTCATGGATGTGTTCAGCCCCCCCAGGGAAGAATACAGGTAACCCTATCGATATGCATATTTCATTAAAAGGGAAACACGCCCTGGTGGGGGGAAGCAGCAAAGGCATTGGCCTGGCAGTTGCGCGGCAACTGGCAGCGAGCGGGGCACGGGTCACCCTGGCCGCCCGCAGCGGGTCCCTCTTGAAATCCCTGGTACAGGAACTGGATGCAGCCACAGCAAATACCCACAACTACCTCATTGTCGACTATACCAACCTCGGGGCGTACCAGGAGCAGATCGGCAGGTACCTTCGGGAGGACCCCATTGACATCCTTGTGAACAACACCCAGGGACCCCCGGCAGGGACCAGCCTTGAAAAAACGCCCGCGGACTACCAGCAGGCCTTTGACCTGCTCTTCCAGACAGCCGTCTCGACTTCGCTTCAGGCCCTGCCCCATATGAAACAGCAGGGCTGGGGGCGGATCATAAACGTGGCTTCGGTCTCCGTACGGGAACCGCTGAATTACCTGGCGCTCTCCAACAGCATCCGGGCCGGGCTCGTAAGCTGGGCCAAAACCCTGGCGGGGGACGTTGGTCCGTTCGGCATTACCGTGAATTCGGTGCTGACCGGGTACTTCGACACGGAACGCCTTGCGGAGCTCAATGCCAAAAAGGCCGAAACCATGGGAATCCCGCCTGATAGGGTTACCGAAAACCTGATCGGGCAGGTCCCGGCAAGGCGTCTCGGCCGGCCCGAAGAATACGGGTACCTTGCCGCTTTTCTGGCTTCAGAACAGGCGGCTTACCTCAATGGGGCCGTGATCCCCCTCGATGGGGGTTTGCTGCGAAGTTATTAAGCTGCCCAACCGCGTCAGAGGCTCATACGGTCTTTAAAAACAACGGATTGCCTGCGCGAGAGTTCGAGCTCCGTCCCGTCTTTGAGCCGTATTTTGAGTTTTACGTTGAACCAGGGGATTACATCGTCGACAAAACCCAAATTGACAATTTGCTGCCGGTTCACCCGGAAGAAGGTCCCATGAGGGAGCTTCTCCTCTACTTGCTGAAGCGACCGGTAGAGCAGGGGCTTTTCATCGTCGAAGTAGACGCGCGTATAGTTGCCGACGATCTCAAAGAGGCGTATTTTTCCGATCTGGACCAGCCAGCAGCGCTCCCCGTCCTTGATAAAGATCTGACTGTCATTTTGAAGCCGACTGGTGTCCGGCCCTGTTTCCTCCGCTCTCTCCGAAAAGTTCGCCCTGGCCTTTTCCAGGGCCTTTGCCAGACGTTCCTGGGATATGGGTTTGAGCAAATAATCAAGGGCATTGTACTCGAAGGACCGGATGGCATACTGGTCGTAGGCCGTGGTGAAAATGGTCACAGGAACCTGATCGAGCATTTCCAGGAGGTCAAATCCCGTTTTTTCAGGCATGTTGATATCCAAAAACAACAGGTCGGGAAACTGTGCCTGTATAAACCCGTAAGCTTTGTCCACATTTTCTGCCTCTCCGATAATCTCGATATCGCCGTGAGGCCGGAGAAGTTCCCTGATCTCGTTCCGTGCCAACCTGGAATCCTCTACGATCAATGCAGTCAGTTTTTTCATGTTATTGGGATTTTGACCTCGGCCACGACCAGGTCCCGCTCCTGATAAAGGCGGAACTGCCCGCGATCCCCATAGAGGAGCTTGAGGCGTTGCCGGATGTTCTTCAGCCCGAGCTGGGTACTGTCCCCCCCGAGCTTCAGGACCCCGTTGTTGGTGACCGTAATCCAGAGGAAACCCTCCCTGACCTGCGTGCGAACCTTCACCTCCCCCCCTTCTTTCCGGGACGATATTCCGTGCTTCACGGCATTCTCCACAAGCAGTTGGACGGTCATCGGAGGAATCTCAGCCTTGAGGGATTCCGGATCGATATCCGTGCTGAATTGCAACCGCTCTTCCAGCTGGATTTTGGAAAGGGAGACGTAATTGTCCACCATTTCCAGTTCGGACTCCAGCGTGGTTGCATTGATGTCGTTCTGCGTGAGGGAATAGCGCAGCATTTCTGAAAGTTTTGTGAGCATTTCCCGGGATCGCTCTACATCCTCGAGCATCAGCCCCCGGATGTTGTTCAGGCTATTGAACATGAAATGGGGGTTGATCTGCCCTCTGAGGGTGTTGAGCTGGGCCTGCCTCAGCGTGGCGTTCAGTTCCAGTCGTTCCAAACGGGCTGTATTGAGCTTCAGCACTAATTTGATCCCCAGGTAGATAACGACCCAGGCCCCGATTACAAACAGGGAATTGACCAACAACAGCCAGAAGCTGTTGTAGACCTTAAGGATGGCCCGGACTACCTCGTTGGCCTCCTCCTCGAAATAAGCGACATAAGCATAGCCCGCAAGGGCGTTCAGGAAGCCGTAAAACAGGGCGCCTGCGAAAATCGCCCCAGCAATTCGGGCCGCGTTCTTCCAGCTCAGGCCCTCAAACGAGATATGCCGCCTCAGGTAATAGCGCAGCGGGGTTGAGCTCAAAATTCCGGTTCCTATTCCGGTGACAATCGAAAATAGGATGAATCTGATGCCGGTATCCTTCAGGACAAGGAGTGAAATGACATTGATGAAGGTCCATCCCCCGATTTGAAGGATCCAGAAAATACGGTTCCGGCTTCTTTCAGATAACTGCATTTGCTTTCATTTCAGGCCCTAAAATACGCCTTTCGAATCGTTTATTCATGAAGCAGATAATGCAGGAACCTGCCTAACTGAAAGGACATAAAATAAATCAGGACAAGAAAGGCCCGACTTTTCATGCGTCCCTTAGACAGGAAATTCCTGTACTGCTCCTTTATCTTGTGTCTCATGGTCATGGTTTTGTTATTCCGGTTTGCATACCCCTAAGGTTGCTTCAGGAAACCAGCTTTGAGAGGGCCATTCCCACAAGATATCCCAGGCCTCCTGAGACTACCGTTGCCCCAAGGATCACCAGGGCTTTTTTAACAGGGGAGGGAACGGGCTTTTCCATTTCAGCAGATGTGTAGTTTCCTTTTGTGTTCATTTGATTTGCATTTAAAGGTTATTGACTAATTCCGTTTCTTGCAGTGATTTTCCCCATACGGGCCGAAAGGCATTCCAGGCCTAGAGCAGCACAGAGATCACCAGTGCGATAATAAATTTTGCAAGGGTTATCACGACTCTTGGTTTTTGAGATGATTCGTATTCACACACAAATCTAAGCCTGGCCGGTCGCGTCCGGAAGGGAATTATGACGAGTGGTTTCCCGGGCATCATGAACGGCAACCCCACAAAAAAAGGAACCTTATTCAGGTTCCTTTTCAAGCTGATTATAAGGCGTGTCAGCCTTTTATCGGTGGCGCAATTTCCTTTTGCCTCAGGTGTTTGGCGTAGAATCCCATCATTGCCTTGTAGAGGTCGATCGAATTCTCTTCCTTTCCAAACCCGTGGCCTTCGTCGTATTTGACCATATAGGGGACGTCAAAACCTTTCTTCCTTAGGGCCTCCACAATCTGATCGGATTCGTCGATGTTTACCCTGGGGTCATTGGCCCCCTGGGCGACCATAAGGGGTTTTTTGATTTTATCAATGTGGAAGACCGGGGAGACTTCGTCCATGATGGCCCTTTCCTCAGGGACGTCCTCATCATACCAGATCTCCTTCAGGATTTGCAGATAGGGCTTCCAGTAAGGGGGGATGGTTTTCATAAAGGTATATAGATTTGAGACCCCCACATAGTCCACCCCGCAGGCGTATAGATCAGGTGTTTTGGTCAGTCCGCGCAAAACGGCGTAGCCTCCGTGGCTGCCCCCGTAGATAGCTGCACGGTCTTTGTCCACCCAGCCCTGCTCAATCACATACTGCAGGCCGTCTTCAACATCATCCATGGCCTTGCGCCCGATTTGCTTAAACCCGGATTCCAGGAACTCTTTCCCATATCCTCCCGAAATCCGGAAATTGACCTGTAAGGTGGCGTAACCCCTGCTCGCAAAAAGCTGGGCTTCAGGATTGAACCCCCATGAATCCCGGATCCCCTGCGGCCCCCCGTGAGGGTTGACGATTACCGGTACCTTTTCGCCCCTTTGGGCGGCCTTTGGCAGGGTAATGTATCCATGCAGGGTGATGCCGTCCCGGCTCTTAAAGGTGATGGGCCGCATTTCCGCCATATCCTCAGCCTTCAACTGGGGCATCAGGTTGTATAGTTCAGAAAGTGCATCACCGGAGGCGTCATAGAGGTAGTAAATCCCGTAGACCCGATCACTTTGGACAAAGATGAGAAACTTGTCTTCCTCGTCGGTGTAGTCTGCGACACTGTACTGCATCCCCGGAAATTCTGCCGTGAGCCGGCTGTGCAATTTCCGGTAGGTGGCACTTACCGGGATGATTTCCCGCTTGTCCCCCTCAAAGGTATAATAGTCGACCTCCCAGTTCCGCTTCTTTCTGGAAATACCCATTCCCCCGGCGTCGTAATCCGGATTTGAAAAGAGTTTCTCAATCGCGACGTCCTTTTTCAGGTCGTAAAGGACAATCTCGGCCTTATCGTTCTCAAGATTGGTAATCACATAGGCATCATCCGGGTTGGGGGTGGAATAGGCAAATTCAAGGATGCCAAAACTATCCTTCCAGCTCAGGCGCTTCAGCAGCTTATACCCCGTCTCGGAATCCCCGTAGTAGACGTCCTGTTCCACCCCGTCCCTTAGTTTGACATACCCCTTTAGCTTACCGTCCTTGTCGAAAGAGTAGCCCATGATCGGGTTGGCGGCATCCTCGTTGGTAAAGAGCTGTTCGAGGGACCCCGTCCTGACGTTGACCCGGTACGGCTCAAAAACCTGTGGGTTGTTTTTGTTCATGCTGACAATGATGTGGTCGGTATCCTCCTTTACCAACTCGAGGATACTGGCCTGGATCCCTTCAAAAGGGGTGAGGTCAACCAGGTTGGACCCATCGAGGTTCACGGCATAGATATGGTAGTTTTCGTCCCCGCCCTGGTCCATGGCGTATACCAGGCGCTCGTTATTGACCCATCCATAGCCGCGTACAAGTTCTTCCCTCTCTTGGATGGCGCGGGTGATTTTGCCTGATGTGATTTCCTTAACATAGATATGCCGCTTGCCATTTTCATCCTTTTCCCTGTAGGACAGGTACCTGCCATCGGGTGAAAAACGGAAGGTGGAGGCCCTGGGTTTGGCAAAATAATCCTCCACGCTGTAGCGGTAATCCCCGGAATCCATGGCCGCAAGCGCCTCCAGCTCGACGTCCGGTGTTACCAGTTCCGGATTCCCGGGAAGGGTCACAACGGTGCGTTCCAGGACCAGGGGAAGCTCCATGCCCCCCTGGTAAAAGGTGCCGGTCAGGGCTTCCCCTTCAAGGATGCCGGTGTATTTGATCCCTGCGGCCTTTACCAAAAGGGTCAGCTCGCCTTCTGACACAGAAGCCTGGTCTACGGGGATGCCCGTGGCGCCCTGCGAGGGGCTGTCCATAGTTGCAGAATAGGTTTCCCCCTCTTTGCTGAGGTGAAATACCAGCGGGATTTCCATGCCCTGCACCTGAAGGTTGCCCTTCCAGGCACCGGACAAATCCTGGGCAAAAGACTGCAGCCCCAGAAACAGGAAGGCTGTCATCAAAAGCCATTGATTCTTTCTTTGCATTGCTCTTTTCATGTGTTGATAATTTAGTTTTTCGTTTATATGCTCACACTTGGTTCCGTGAGTCGATAAAGCGACCCGGATGTTACAGTATTCCGGGCTAAAGTAGGGTAGACCAGCGCTTCCCGGAAGAAAAAATCCTTAAACGGCAAAACGGGATGGCAAAAGGCCCACAGGGCTTGTGAATGGTCCCCGCGAGAAACGGTTAACTGGATCCAGCACGCGAAAAAAGCAGGTCTTTTCCGGGGATGGGCCGGCGGGCGATATCAGCCGGGATTCGTATTGAGAAGCCCCCAGAGCCGGTCCTTCAACTGCACCAGGCCAAGTCCGGAAACGGAGGAGATAAAAACGGGGGTCACCCCGGGGAGTTCCTCCTCGAGCACTGCCTTCATCTCCCCTATGAGATCCTCGTCCAGCATGTCCGATTTGGAGATCGCGAGCATGCGCTCCTTGTCCATCAGTTCCGGGTTGTACTTGCGCAACTCATTGAGCAGGATGGTATACTCTTTGCAAACGTCCGCACTGTCTGCCGGGACCATGAAAAGCAACACCGAATTGCGCTCGATATGCCGCAGGAAGTAATGCCCGAGGCCCCTGCCTTCAGCGGCACCTTCGATAATCCCGGGGATATCCGCTATCACGAAACTCTGGAAATCGCGGTATTTGACGATCCCCAGGTTGGGTTTGAGGGTTGTGAATTCATAATCCGCGATTTTGGGCTTGGCCGAGGTCAGCACCGAGAGCAGGGTGGATTTACCGGCATTGGGAAAGCCGACAAGGCCCACGTCCGCCAGGAGCTTAAGTTCCAGGGTGATGTTTCGTTCCTCGCCGGGCCGACCGGGTTGGGCGTACCTCGGCGTCTGGTTGGTAGCACTCTTGAAATGCCAGTTCCCGCGCCCGCCAATACCGCCATGGGCGGGGATTTCCTGCTGCCCGTCTTCCGTGATCTCAAAGAGGACCTGGCCGGTTTCAGAATCCCGGACCACAGTGCCCAGGGGTACCTCGAGGACGACATCCGCCCCGTCAGCACCGGTGCTTCGCTGTTTGCCGCCATGTTCCCCGTGGCCGGCACTAAAATGCTTTTTGAATTTAAAGTTCAGCAGGGTCCAGAGGTCCTTGTTGCCGCGAATGATCACATGCCCGCCACGTCCGCCGTCCCCCCCGTCAGGACCGCCCTTGGCGACGAATTTCTCCCGCCTGAGATGGGTAGAGCCGGCCCCTCCGTTCCCGGAGGAAACGTGGATCTTGACATAATCGACAAAATTCCCTTCGGTCATGGCCTGACTTTATATAGATTGAGGATGGGTAAGGGTCAGATGCGGTCGATCACCCGCGCAATGCGGTCGGTAATCTCCTGTATTTCACCTACCCCATTGATGCTGTGGAATTTTCCCTGTTCCCGGTAAAAGGATTTCAGGGGGGCTGTTTTCTGATTGTACTCCTCGAAACGGTTGCGGATTTTGGCTTCGTCCTGGTCATCAGTCCGGCCGCTCACCTTCCCCCGTTCCAGCAATCGCCTGGTCAGGATCTCGTCATCGGCCTCCAGGGCAATGGTCGCATTGATCTCCATATCCCTGGATTTGAGGAATTCGTCCAGGGCCTCTGCCTGGGCTGTGGTCCTGGGGAAGCCGTCGAAAATAAACCCGGGCGCATCCACCGCCTTCTCCACCTCGTCCTGCAACATCTGTATGGTCACCTGGTCGGGGACCAGCTCCCCTTTGTCGATATACGATTTGGCGAGGATCCCAAGGGGCGTGCCGTTTTTTATGTTATAGCGGAACACATCCCCTGTGGAGATATGGACCAGGCCGTATTTCTCCTTGAGGAAGGCCGCCTGGGTCCCCTTACCCGCACCCGGCTTTCCAAATAACACCAAATTGATCATGAGTGGTTGATTTATATGATAGACATCCCTGAGGTTCCTGCCCTGCTCCTTGTAATCCAGGCCATACCCGACGATAAATCGGTCCGGGATTTCCATGCCGAAATAGTCGATCTGGTATTCCCCCTTGTATACTTCGGATTTGTAAAAAAGCGTGGCGATGCGGAAGTCCCTGACGTTCTTGTTGGAAAACATATGGACGAGCTCCTGGAGGGTCCGCCCGGTATCCACAATATCCTCGAGGATAATCACGTGCCGCCCCTCCACGTGGTCCGGGAGATCGAGCAGGGTTTCCACAATGCCGGTAGAGGTCAGGCCCCTGTAGGAGCTGAGTTTGACAAAGGTCACCTCACAGGGATAGGGATAGTATTTCAGGAAATCCGACACAAACATGAATGCCCCGTTGAGCACCCCCACAAAGACGGGAACCTCATCCTTGTAATCCCTGGCAATCTGATCCGCTATTTTCTGAACGGCCTGAAGAATCTCAGCTTCAGGTAAAAAGCGCTCAAACCGCTTCCCTAAAAGGCGTACCGATCGTTTCATAGTCACTTGAGGTGCGAAGATAGTGTTTTGATTTTTCTTTTTGGGCGGGGGCCTGTGCTTTCTGGGATTTAGCTGTATTTTTGCCACAGGCGCCTGCTTTGGGAGGCCCTTCAGAACGCTGCGGTATGGATTACTTTTCGACGGATTTTACACTCGGGATTCTGGGAGGCGGACAGCTCGGGAAAATGCTGCTCTACGAAACCCGGAAATGGGATCTGCGCACCCGGGTACTGGATGCATCTGCAGAGGCCCCTGCCCGGCTTGCGTGTAATGAATTTGTGCAGGGGGACCTGATGGACTACCAGACGGTTTACGATTTTGGAAAAGACCTGGACCTGCTGACCATCGAAATCGAAAACGTCAATATACAGGCCCTTGAGGACC
>CAZUZE010000079.1:0-8731 GCA_964624565.1 uncultured Robiginitalea sp. | reverse complement strand
GTCGTCTTTGTCTGGCACACCATCTCCGTCCGCATCAGGGCATCCGGCGAGTTCCACAAGGCCTGGAGTGTTCGGGCAGGCATCGTCTTTGTCGATCACGGTATCCCCGTCAGAATCAGGGCATCCGTTGTAACGGATAGGACCTGGAGTGTTTGGACAGGCATCTTTGGAATCCTCAATGCCATCTCCGTCAGAATCAGGACATCCGTTGAAGATCTCCAGTCCGGGAACTTCAGGACAGGCATCGTCTTTGTCGTAGATTCCGTCACCGTCGGTATCAGTTCCACCGAAACGGATGGAGACACCGGCCATGTGCTGGAAGTGGGTAACCCCGTAATCCTCGAACGTGTGCTTGTACATGGACTGCAGGGTAAGACCCAGCCAGTCGTTGAACCAGTAGTTGAATCCGAGCCCCCCGTTAACGGTTCCGGCCCCGATTTCATCAACCCAGGTGTATCCTCCACCAATTTCGATGAAAGGATCAAAACGCTTTCCTCGGAGGAAGGCATATTTAATAGTACCATCAACAGCATAGTGAGACACGTCATCTATCCTGGTATCCCCCAATTTGTCGATGCGGTTCAGGGAACCACGGACACCGACGGAGAACCCATCGCCTACGTACCGGGAGATTCCGAGGTAGGAAACGGATGGCAAAATGTTCCAGTGGTCATTGACGTTGAAGTATTCATCAAACAAACCTCCTGTTTCGTAGTTTGGTAGGAAAGAAGCAGGATCAGAATTTGTTGGAAAAACATCAATAGCGTTAATACCAAGCGTGAACTGCCACGGATTATCCTCATCCTGAGCTTGAATGTTGTTAAACCCAAGTATTACAAGGGCAACAACCAATAATCTGCTAAGCTGTTTCATGTTAAAATTTTTAAGTTTTAGTGTTTATCAGACGCAAATGTAAGTTGTTAAGAATTATTAACAAAATCAATCCCCCACTTTTTTACGGTATTTGACGCCCCGATTATACCTTATATTATATACAGACTGCTAAATCACCTTTAATTCCTTCCCGACCTCCGTAAATGCGGCAATCGCCCTGTCGAGGTGCTCCCGCGTATGGGCAGCCGACAATTGCACCCTGATGCGCGCTTTGTCCCGGGGGACCACCGGAAAGAAGAAGCCGATGACGTAAATCCCCTTTTCCAGGAGCCTGTTCGCCATTGTCTGGGACAGCTTGGCATCGTACAGCATAACTGGGACTATGGCCGAATCCCCGTCGATTATATCGAAACCGGCGGCTTTCATGCCTTTTTTGAAATAGGCTGTATTCTCGTCCAGGCGTTGTTTGAGGCTGTTGTCCCGCCTGAGAATTTCGAAAACCTTGAGGGAGGCCCCCACAATGGCCGGTGCCAGGGAGTTGGAGAACAAATACGGCCGGGAGCGTTGCCGGAGCATTTCAATGATTTCCTTCTTTCCCGTGGTGTATCCCCCCATGGCCCCGCCCAGGGCCTTTCCAAGGGTGCCCGTTATAATATCGATGCGGCCCAGCACCCCTTTTTCTTCAAGGGTGCCAATGCCCGTTTCCCCTATGAACCCCGTGGCATGGCATTCATCGATCATCACCATGGCATCGTACTGTTCTGCCAGGTCACAGATCTGGTCCAGGGGCGCGACCAGCCCGTCCATGGAAAAAACCCCGTCGGTAACGATCAGTATAAACCGGGCCTGATCTGACCGGGCCTGTTCCAGCTGGGTCTTCAGGTCCTTCATGTCCCCATTGGCATACCGGTACCTTTTGGCCTTGCAAAGCCGCACGCCATCGATAATGGAGGCGTGGTTCAGGGCGTCGGAGACAATGGCGTCCTCGGGGCCGAGGAGCGGTTCAAAAACCCCTCCATTGGCATCAAAGGCAGCGGCGTATAAAATGGTGTCCTCAGTGCCGTAGAAATCGGCGATCTGCTTTTCGAGCTTCTTGTGGATGTCCTGGGTGCCGCAGATGAAGCGGACGGATGACATCCCGAAGCCATGGCTGTCGAGGGTGTCCTTGGCGGCCTGTATGACTTCCGGGTGGGCAGAGAGCCCCAGGTAGTTGTTCGCGCAGAAATTGAGCACCTCTTCCCCCGTCGAAATCCGGATAACGGGCCCCTGGGGGGAGGTTATGATGCGTTCTTCCTTGAAGAGGCCTGCCTCGCGAATTTCCTGCAGCTCCTTATTGAGGTATTCTTTGATCGATCCGTACATAAGCTATATGAATTCTGGGGTTATACTGTTTTCCTGGATGTAAATGATGATGGCAGCACCGACGCGGTGCCCCATTTCTTCAATGGCCTGCCGGTATTCACGGACCTGGGCCTGGTGCTGCTCCTGGGGCTTCCCGGTCTTGTAATCCATGACAGTTACCAGGCCATCGAGGAAAACGAGCCGGTCCGGCCGTAAAATTAGCCCATTTTTCGTTAGGATCTCCTGCTCGTTCAGCACCCGGGCCCGGGGGGCGAAAAAGGGCGCGAGCAGGTGGTGGGTGGTGACTGCCCGGAGGCGTTCCCCAAGGGCAGCGCCTTCCTCAGAGCGGATCACCCCCTCCTGGATCAGGCGGGAGATGGCCCTTTCGGTGTCATCAGCATGAACTACCTGGCTGAGGGCATAATGCAGGATGTTGCCGTACTCCATGGCCCGGGCCTGCCCGGCATCCCGATACCGCCCCTGCTGGCTTACAAGCCTCAGGGCAATGCGGTCCCGGGCCGTGTACTGATAGGGGACCGTGAGCATCCCGGTTTTTTCATCCGGGACGTGGTCCGGATCCAGTGATCCGAAGGAATAGGAATCCCGGCCTTCATCCCAAAGCCCGTTTTCGGAAAGATAGCGGAAATAAATATCGCCATACGTTTTGGGCCTGGCAGCCCCCTCTGGTTTCTTCGGGGTTTTCGTAATGACGTATAGTGCCTCGATCGCCCGGGTATGTGCCACGTAGAGCAGGTTGTAGGCATCGAGTTCCAGTTTTTCCTCCTCGGCCGCATACCGTTCCGGGGCCGGGGGGGAGTACTTCAAAAGCGATTCCTTTTTGCCGACCAGGACCGATTCAAAACCGCTATAGTGACCCGGGTCGACGGGCAGCCATAGTTTCGGGTTCTGCTCGTAATAGATTCGGGTATTTGCAAATGGGAAGAGGACGACCGGGAATTCCAGGCCCTTGGCCTTGTGCACCGTCATCAGGGTGACGGCGTCGAAGCCATCCGGCGCGCTGATGCTGAGCGTATCCTCTTTGACCTTCCAGTATTCGAGGAAGGTCTGAATGGACGGGTCCCGGTTTTGCCCCAATTCCCGGACCAGGTCCATCAGGAATACCAGGTAGGCGTCTTTCTGCCCGCCGAGCTGAAACTGCCGGATGGCAGTTTCCAGCACTTCAAACACGGGCTGCAACCGCGCCCGCGAGGGATCGAACCGGAAAGAGGCCAGCACCTGCTCGACCCGGGCCAGGTTACCGGCGATCCAGCTGTGGCGGTCCTCCTGGTCCCTGCTGAGGTACAAAAGAAGGTCAAAGCTGTTGTTGCCGTCCTCAGGGACCAGTAAGTACCGAAGCAGGGCGATGAGGAAGCCAACGCCGGGATGGTTTTTCAGCAGCAGGGTTTCCGAGGAGCTCACGGGTATTCCCGAATTCATGAGGTGCTGGGAGAGCCGCACCCCGTCCTTCCCCCGTCGGGTCAGGATGCAGATGTCCCCGAAAGCATAGCCCTTTGCAGTGAGTTCGTGCAGGATGGAAAGGACGCGGGCAGCGTACTGCTCTTCTTCATTTTCACAATCCGGCGGGATAAATTCCAGCCGGACCAATCCCTGCTGGTCGAAATGGTGCTGCTGGCGGTTGCCCTTACGGAAGAGTTCGGAATACGCTTCGCGGGACAAATAGGAGCTTATATGGCTGAAAAAGTCATTGTTGAATTCGACCAGGGGGCGGTGGCTCCGGAAATTCACCGGCAGGGGCTCGTTGACCGGCGCAAGGGGAAAGGGGTTTACGCTCCCCTCGATCAGTTCAAGGAATTGTTCTGCCTTCCCGCCCCGCCAGCGGTAAATGGCTTGTTTCGCATCCCCGACGAGCACGACGGACCCCCTCCTTCCCTGTTCGAATTCCCCTTCCAGGGCATTGCGGATCAGGGGGACCAGGTTGGCCCACTGCAGCTCCGAGGTATCCTGAAATTCATCGATGAAATAATGCTGGTACCGCTCCCCCAGGCGCTCGTAGATGTACGGGACGGGCTGGTCTGCAATTTCTCTGGTAATGATGGTGTTAAAGGCCGAAATGGGCAGGAGGCCTTCCTCGTCCCTTAGGGTTTTGAGCTCCTGCTGAAGGAGGCCCAGGACGGCAAAGGGGGCGATGTTCTTGCCCGCATTGGAGAGGAAATCGCGGTAGGCCAGCCCCCTTAATATCTGTTGGAGGTGGTCGGAAAAGACCGGCTGCAGTTCATCGAGGAGTTCTTTGACCTCTTGCGGGACCCGTTTCGGGTAGAGGGGGCTTTCTGAGAATTTTGCGATCCACTGGGTGTCCGTATTGGCGTCGAATTGCCCGTCCGCCACTTTCCGGATGAATAGGGGAAAGGATTTACCCGAGAAATCGGAAATACCCAGCCCCCTCGATTCGATCAGCTCCAGGACCTCCCCTGCCGTGGCTATGAGGGCCTTTTCCGTTTCGACCCTGTAGGCGTACAGTGTGCTTTTGAGCGACAAAAAATCGTCTATGCTTTTGCCGGAGAAGGTGTCCAGCTCCCGGTAATGGGTTTCGTCAAAGAGGAGCTTCCCCATCTGCAGGAGGTCATAACTGATATCCCAATTCCGGTCCTCTGCTGCCTTTTCCAGGGCAAACTCCACCAGGATGTCCGTCAGTTTTTTATCCGTCCCCGCTTTCCCGACCAGCCTGTTGACGCTTTCCTCCAGCAGGGCGTCGGTATCGAGGACCACTTCAAAATTGGAAGGAAGGCCCAGGTCCGGGGCGAAGGTGCGGAGGATCCGATGATTGAATTTATCGATTGTGGAGACGTCAAAGAAGGCGTAATTGTGAAGGATGTTCTCTAGTACTTCCCGGCTTCTGCCGATCAGGGTGCCCCGGTCTGTCTTCAGGGTTTCCAGGACGGCCTCGAACATCGGTGGCGCATCGGCATCTTCCGCCTCGAGGGAGGCGAATTGCATCAGGCTGCTGAGAATCCTGGTTTTCAGTTCGGCCACCGCCTTATTGGTAAAAGTAATGGCGAGGATCCTGTGGAAGGCCCGGGGGGAACCGGGCTTTAAAATCAGGCTCAGGTATTCCCGGGTAAGGGTAAAGGTCTTTCCCGAGCCCGCAGAGGCATCAAATATGCGAAAGGCATTTGGGCGCTGGTCCATCCTTCGCAAATTAACGAATCCGCCGAGCTTCTTAACAATTAATTAGCGCAAAGTGTTTGTTAAAATCAGTACTTTTGATAGACAAATTTGTTAACGAAAAACGCGATACTATGTCATTCCAATTACCTAATTTACCTTACGCCTACGATGCCCTGGAGCCCTACATCGATGCCCGGACCATGGAAATCCACCACTCCAAGCACCACGGTGGCTATACTTCCAAACTCAACGCGGCCATCGAAGGGACTGCCCTGGAAGGAAAACCCATAGAAACCCTTTTAAAGGAATTGGACATGTCCAACATGGCCGTGCGCAATAACGGTGGCGGCTTTTACAACCATTGCCTGTTCTGGGAGGTAATGTCCCCAAAAGGCGGGGGTACTCCCGGGGGCGCCCTTGGAACGGCTGTCAATGAGGCTTTCGGATCTTTTGACGGGTTCAAGGACGCTTTCAGCAGCGCGGCGGCCGGAAGGTTCGGGTCGGGCTGGGCATGGCTTTGCGTGCATAAAGGCGGTAAAGTGGAGATCTGCTCCACAGCCAACCAGGACAACCCGCTGATGCCCGGTATCGGCTGTGGCGGGCATCCCATCCTCGGGCTGGATGTCTGGGAACACGCTTATTACCTGCACTACCAGAACCGCCGCCCGGAGTATATCGAAGCCTTTTTCAATGTCATAAACTGGGAGAGGGTAGCTGAAGAATACGCTGCAGGGCGCTAAGGGCCCGTACAGGTTTATAAATTAAAAATCCCGGCTGCCACCGGGATTTTTTAATGCCTGGAAAAAACAGAAAAGGGCAGAGAAACCTCCACCCTTTTCATCCCAAATCTTACCATAAACTTAACCTACTTATGCTATGGCAATACTAAAATACTGGTATTTAGAGAAATAACAAAGAAAATACCCAATAAAAATAGAAGAACGTCCGAAAAGGACTACACTGCCCGAGGGGTTTCCGGGCGATAAAACCGTGAAAGTCAACACAGTTATCTGCAAATAAAAAGGCAAGGTTTTACCCTTGCCTTTTCCCCAAATCTTACCATGAACTTAACCTACTTATGCTATGGTCCTTCGAAAATAGGACGGGGGTCCGGATGGTGAAAGGCTCTTGGACGAACACCCGGTATAACCGTTGAACTGCCGAAAGGGAAAATACGTGTGGGAGAAGTAGTACGCCCTCTGAAAGGAGCATCTGCCGCGCCTTGTGATAAAAAAGGATACGGACGGGTCCCAAATAAAAAAGGCAGAGAAAACCCTGCCTTTTTTGCCCCAAATCTTACCATGAACTTAAACCTACTTATGCTATGGCAGGTGGAAAGTAAGGTCTTAACCGACTACTCAGTCTAAATCGGGGATGAAATGCATAAAAGATCGATCAAACGCACAAAAAGGTGCATTTCATCGAGAATCTCAGTACGCCCGTTGGTTTTTGCCTTCATAGAAATTGATAAAGGCACGGTTGACCACCCGGTTTCCCCCGGGGGTCGGATAATCCCCCGTGAAATACCAGTCCCCCAGGTTCTGCGGACAGGCCTTATGAAGGTTTTCTATCGTCTGGTAGATGATCGTCACCTCTGCGCGGATATCCGCGGGACTTAAGATCGCAGCGATCTTGTCGGATATCTCCTGGGCCGTAAAGGGGGCATAAAATTTCTTGACATAATTCACATCCTCTGAATCGCGCCGCTCCACGGAGGCTTTGCACTCTTCGTATATGGAATGGATGAGGTCTTCGGTCCCCCGGTCCTTGTGGAGCTCGAGGGCCGCCTTGAAGGCGATGAAATCCTCCAGTTTGGCCATGTCTATGCCATAACAATCCGGATAGCGTATCTGGGGGGCGGAGGAGATTACGATGATCTTTTCCGGGTTCAGCCGGTCCAGAATTCGCAGGATGCTCTTTTTAAGGGTGGTCCCCCTGACAATGCTGTCGTCGATGATGGCCAGGTAGTCTCCCTTTTTCACAGCCCCGTAGGTGATATCGTAAACGTGGGCCACCAGGTCATCCCGGCTGCTGTCCTGGGTTATAAAGGTCCGGAGTTTGGCATCCTTGATGGCCACCTTTTCGATACGGGGCCGGACATCGAGGATTTCGTGGAGCGTTTCGGGATTGAGGTCGGAACCCATCGCCAGGATCTGTTCCTCTTTCTTTTTGTTGAGATAGGACTGGGCCTCCCGGACCATGCCCAGGAAGGAAGTTTCCGCCGTGTTGGGGATATAGGAGAATACCGTCCTGCGGATATCCCCGTCAATTGTTTTGAGCAACTGGGGAAACAGTAGCCTGCCCAGTTCCTTGCGTTCCTGGTAGATGTCCCGGTCGTTGCCCCTTGAAAAATAGATGCGCTCAAAGGAACACGCCTTTCGCTCCCTGGGCTCCTGTATCTCCTTTATGGAGACCGCACCATCTTTTTTGATAATGATCGCATGGCCAGGGGGCAATTCCTCGACACTTTCGTATGCGACATTAAAAACCGTCTGTATGGCCGGGCGTTCCGAAGCCACGACCACGACTTCCTCATCCTGGTAATAATAAGCGGGCCTGATCCCCGAGGGGTCCCTGAGGACAAAAGCATCTCCGTGGCCGAGCAATCCGGCCATCGCGTAGCCGCCGTCCCAGTTCTTCGAGGATTTTCTCAGGATTTTCGCCACCTTCAGCCGGTCGGCAATAAGGGGGGAGGCTTCCATTTTCGAAAACCCTTCTTTTTTGATGTCCCGGTACAATTTGGCGACGGCATCGTCCAGGAAGTGCCCGATCTTCTCCATGACGGTAATCGTATCAGCCATTTCCTTCGGGTGCTGCCCGAGCTGGACCAGGTTGTCAAACAGTTCCCGGACGTTGGTCATGTTGAAGTTCCCGGCCACGATCAGGTTCCGGTGCATCCAGTTGTTCTGCCGTAAAAACGGGTGGACACTTTCAATGCTGTTTTTGCCAAAGGTCCCGTACCGGACATGCCCGAGGAGGAGTTCCCCGATATAGGGAATGTTGCTCTTGAGCCAGTGGATGTCATTGGCGGACTCCGGGGCCCCTTGCAGGGCGGAATTAATCCGCAGGTTGATCCGGTCAAAAATATCCTGAATGGGCTGGGACTCGATGGACCGGATGCGGCTCATATACCGCTCCCCTGCCTTCATATCCAGCTTGATGCTCGCATAGCCGGCCCCGTCCTGTCCCCGGTTGTGCTGCTTTTCCATCATCAGGTACATCTTGTTGACCCCATAGAAGGCCGTTCCGTATTTCTCCTGGTAGAACTCCAGGGGCTTCAGGAGCCGGATCAGGGAAATTCCGCATTCATGTTTAATGGCGTCACTCATGGTGATAGGGTTAAAATACGAAGCAGGATGTGGTGATTATTGTATCTCAAAGTCAAATTGGGTCAGGTCCTTGAACTGCTGCAGTCGGGATTCGATTTGCC
>CAZUZE010000078.1:0-8823 GCA_964624565.1 uncultured Robiginitalea sp. | reverse complement strand
TACCACTGGATCACCTTGCGGATGTCACTGGGATAGACCCTGTCTTCATCGTAGTTCGGGAGGATTTCAAAAAAATACTCCTCAAGCTCCAGCTTCCCTGCTTTTGGGGATACCGAAGCTTTTGCCCCGTTTTCCTTTTCCGCAATTTTCTGAAAGACCTCCCTGAGGGGAAGCTCCTCCTCCAGGGTATAGATCGCGATTTCAGAAAGCACGCTGATGTTGTTTGCCAGGCCCACCGAAATCTTCTTTCCATCGATCAGGGACTGGGCCACCAGGCCTTTTCGCGTCTGGGTGATCAGCTGGTACAAACCGGGCTTTCCCCCTATGGCTAATATCTTGTCTAAACTCATAGATTAAAAATGCAGCTGCAAATATGGCAATTTATTGGAAACGCATGCGCTTTGCGAACGGGATTTGAAAAACGGGGCGCTTCGGGTGCTTATCGGGCGCGTTTCATGTCCGGAAATCGCATTTTGTAGTCCACTGCAATCTTCCCTTTCGATATGTTGGTGAGCTTTCCCTTCAGCAGGCGGCGCTTGAGGGAGGAAATCTTGTCCGTGAACAAAATGCCTTCGATGTGGTCGTATTCGTGCTGGATGACCCGGGCGAGCAGGCCGTCAAAGGTCCCGGTCTGGGGCTTGAAATCCTCATCCAGGTAACTGATCCGTATTTCGGGTTGCCTGCTGACATCCTCCCGGATATCCGGAATACTCAGGCATCCTTCGTTAAACGCCCATTTCGTGCCCGATTCCATCTCGATCCTGGCGTTGATAAAGACTTTTTTAAAGCCGTTGAGCGCCTCACGCTCCTTCCCGGACAACTCCTCGTCCTCGGCAAAAGGGGTGGTGTCCACCAGGAACAGCCGGATGGGCTTCCCGACCTGCGGGGCCGCCAAACCAACGCCGTTGGCATTGTACATGGTTTCCCACATATCCGCGATCAGGGCACTGAGCCCAGGGTAATCCGGGCCGATATCGGCAGACATTTTACGCAATACGGGGTCCCCGTAGGCTACAATTGGTAAGATCATAACGTCTTCCTGCTTAAAAACGATTGTAAAATGAGGGTCGCACTGATCTCATCCAATGCTTCCTTCTGTCTTCTTTTTTTCTTCTTCGCCCCTCCCGCCACCATGCTTTGAAGGGCCATTTTGGAGGTGAACCGCTCGTCTTCCCTCGAAACCGGAATCCCGGGATGCCGCTTTTGCAGCTCCGCCAGGAACCGGGCGATGGCACCCTCCACCTGGGAAGGGGTATTGTCCATTTGCCGGGGTTCCCCCACCACTATCCGCTCCACTTCTTCTTCCCGGAGGTACTTCTCGAGGAAAGGCCACAGCTCTTCCGTGGGAACCGTTGCCAGGCCGGAGGCAATGAGCTGGAGCGGGTCGGTTACCGCTATGCCGGTCCTCCTGGCCCCATAATCCAAAGCGAGAATGCGCGCCACCTGAAATTTTTCGCAAAAATAAGGTATTCAAACCAAAGCGCTCAAAATTCGGATAAATATGAAGGCGTTCCTATCTTTGATCATGGACCACCTTCGCTCGATTATTGAGGCCGCCTGGGATGCGCGGGAACTCTTAAAGCAACCCGATACAAGACGGGCTATCCGGGAGGTGGTCGAATATATCGACCGGGGGGAACTCAGGTGCGCAAGTCCCGGCCCGGAGGGGTGGACCATCAATGAATGGGTAAAAAAAGCCGTTGTGCTTTATTTCCCGATCCAGGAAATGGAAACCCTGGAAGTGGGGATTTTTGAATTCCACGACAAAATCCCGCTGAAAAAAGGGTACGCATCCCGCGGCATCCGCGTGGTTCCCCATGCAGTGGCCCGCCACGGGGCCTATATTGCCCCGGGCACCATCCTAATGCCCAGCTATGTAAATATCGGGGCCTATGTGGATGAGGGAACCATGGTCGATACCTGGGCAACCGTCGGGAGCTGCGCGCAAATCGGCAAAAACGTCCACCTGAGCGGGGGGGTGGGCATTGGCGGTGTCCTCGAGCCCCTGCAGGCGGCCCCGGTCATTATTGAAGACAATGCCTTTATAGGGAGCCGGTCCATCGTTGTGGAAGGGGTCAGGGTCGAGAAGGAAGCGGTGCTGGGCGCCAATGTCGTCCTTACCGGCTCTACCCGAATTATCGATGTAAGCGGGGACCAGCCCGTAGAGTACAAGGGATACGTCCCGCCCCGTTCCGTGGTCATCCCAGGCAGCTATACCAAGGCCTTCCCGGCCGGGGACTATCAGGTCCCCTGTGCCCTGATCATAGGCAAACGCAAGGAGAGCACCGACAAGAAAACATCCCTCAATGACGCGCTGAGGACCTATAGCGTGGCGGTATAGGGGAGGCACCGGTAGCCTCCCGGGATTAAAACTTCCCGATCAGCCTTGCAACGGGATTTCTGGCAAAAACAATTTTTTAGTCGTTTCTTTGTTATTAATATGGCGGAGTATTGGCCATGACCATGCAACCTACAACCAAAAACAAACTCACTGCCCTGATCATTACCTATAATGAGCTCGGGTACATCGAACGCTGTGTCGACTCGGTGCGGTTTGCCGATGAGATTATCGTGGTGGATTCCTACAGTACGGACGGTACCTACGAGTTCCTCATGGAGGACCCCCAGGTCACGGTTTTTCGACACCCTTTTGAGAATTTTACCCGCCAGAAAACCCTCGCGCTGGAAAAGGCAACCCACGACTGGGTGCTTTTCCTCGATGCGGATGAGGTCGTCCCGGAAGACCTGCAGGCAGAAATACGCACTACGGTGGATTCCTCCACACCCCATGCTGCGTTCTGGTGCTACCGCAAATTCATGTTTGAAAATGAGCCGCTTCATTTCAGCGGCTGGCAAACGGATAAAAACTACCGCCTGTTCCGAAAGAGCAAAGCCCATTTTTCAGACCGGAAACTGGTCCACGAAACCCTGGAGGTCTGTGGGACTTCCGGGATACTGACAAACAAACTCATCCACTACTGCTATAAAAATTACGGGGATTACAAGGGAAAAATGCTCCACTATGGCCGGCTGAAAGCGAAGGAGGATTTCTACAGGGAGAAGGGGTTCAGCTATTTGCTCATGGGGGCCAAACCGCTGTGGAAGTTCATCCACCACTACGTAATTCGACTGGGGTTTCTGGATGGAAAGAAAGGGGCCACGATCTGTTACCTGAATGCCCTTAGCGACCTCGAGCGCTACAGGGAGCTGAAACGGCTGCAGGCCAAAAACAAGCTCACCTCCTATTTGGTGATGCCGTAATGGGTCCAGACCCGTTTTTCCTTTCGGGTTTCTTTGCGTATCAACGCGTTCTTTTTCAGGGATTCGGGAGTCCGGTAACCCCTTTTGTGATCCAGGTGCACACAAACTGCACTATAGCGAAGCTGCTTTGATCTGATCCCGAAATTACTGAGGCGTTCGCCCAGTTCGCGATCCTGTCCCCCGTATTGCATGCGCTCATCAAAGCCATTGACATTCAGGATGTCCTTTTTCCAGCCAGAACTGTTATGGCCGTTCCAGCTCGCATTGGTGGGGGTCACCGCATTGAGGAACCTGGAGGCAAGGCCCCTGGCCGTCAGCTTGTTGTTCTTGAAGGTTTTCGGGATCCCCTTCTCCTTGAGCCAGTGGATATCGAAACACCGCTGGCGTTCGATGTCCTCCCGGGTAATCATCAGGGAAATATTCATGGGAAGCATATAGTAGCCCCCTGAGATAAAACAGCCCTCTTTCTTGTTGATATGGTGTACCTCCACAAAATCTTCCCGCGGGATACAATCCCCGTCGGTCATGATAATATAGTCAGAGGTGCAGGCGACCACCGCTTTATTGAGGATGCGGGATTTTTGAAAGCCATCATCTTCCTGCCATACATGGACGATCGGATAGAAGACTTCTTTCTTCATCTGCTCCAACAGCTCCCTGGTAGGGGCTCCCGAGCCATCATCGGCAATCACCACTTCAAAATCCCGGAAGGTCTGGCAATTAAAGCCCCAAAGGACTTTCTCAAGCCAGGCCTCCGAATTATACGTACTGACGATAACGGAAATTCTCGGTTCCTGGGATAATGGCATCACAAAGGCAAAAGTATAAAAGTCCGCTCGCTTATTTTTATCGCCCCCAGGAAATCTGCTGATTCGGATGGCTTCCCCCGGGCCGGAAACGCGGCTGCAGGTACTGCCGGGGTGCAAAAGATCGTGAGGTATTGGTTTTTGCGGTTCGGGGGTGATGCCACCCCCACCCCGATTCCAAGATAAGTAAATTCACTGCACCCTCCGTGCACTTCCTTAATTTACCCAAAGGCTTTACCGGAAAAGCCATAAGTGGTACCTTTGCATGCGGATTCCCGCACCACCCCCGGATGCCAGGCCGGCAGGCCGGCGAAAGGTCGTCAAGGTACCGGGTTCCTCACCAGGCTATGAAAAAGACGCGTCATGAAACAGCCCTCAGCGATCCCATTTTCAGGGTGATCAGCACGGCAGCCTGCCAGCTCGGGCTGGAGGCTTATGTCGTTGGCGGTTATGTCAGGGACTATTTCATGCATCGGGGGGCAAAGCAGGACATCGATGTGGTGGCTGTCGGCAGTGGGATTGCCCTTGCGGAAAAAGTAGCCCAACTGCTTCCGGGCACCCCAAAAGTAACTGTATTCAAAAACTTCGGGACAGCCATGATCCGCCAGGGAGCCTTGCAACTGGAATTTGTAGGGGCGCGCAAGGAGAGCTACAGGTCAGAGAGCCGCAAGCCCATCGTGGAGGACGGAAGCCTGGAAGAAGACCAGAAGCGAAGGGATTTTACCATCAATGCAATGGCCCTGGACCTGGGGCCGGAAACCTTCGGAACCCTGCTCGATCCCTTTAACGGCATGGAGGACCTGGAAAAGGGCCTGATCCGGACACCCCTGGAACCCGGGGTCACGTATTCGGATGACCCCCTCCGCATGGTTCGGGCCATCCGCTTTGCGACCCAGCTCGGGTTCCGGATCACCCCGGAGTCCCTGGCCGCCATCAGCGAAAACAAGGAGCGCATCCGGATCGTTTCCCGGGAACGCATCGTGGAGGAGCTTCAGAAAATCATGGCTGCCGAGCGGCCTTCCATCGGGCTGGGGTTACTCCACAAAACCGGGCTGTTGCACTACATACTTCCCGAGTTGACTGCCCTGCAGGGCATAGAGGAGATTGAAGGGCAGCGCCACAAGGATAATTTCTGGCATACCCTGGAGGTGGTGGACAATATCTCGAGGGAGACAGACAACCTCTGGCTCCGCTGGGCTGCCCTGCTCCACGATATTGGAAAAGCCCCGACGAAACGCTTCGACAAAAAGGTCGGCTGGACGTTCCACGGGCATGAATTTGTGGGCTCAAAAATGGTCTATACCGTCTTCAAAAGGCTGAGGCTCCCCCTGAACGAACACATGAAGTACGTACAGAAACTGGTCCGCCTGAGTTCCCGGCCGGTGTCCCTTTCCGATGAGCATGTGACGGATTCCGCGGTGCGTCGGCTGATCTTCGATGCCGGGGATGCCGTGGAGGACCTGATGACGCTTTGTGAGGCAGACATTACCACCAAGAACCCCCGGAAACAAAAACGCTATCTCAAAAACTTCTCGGAAGTGCGAAAAAAGCTTCGGGAGGTCGAGGAGCGGGACCGGATCCGGAATTTTCAGCCCCCTGTCTCCGGGGAAGAAATAATGCAGGCCTTCAACCTGAAGCCCTCCCGGGAAATCGGGATTATCAAAGATGCCATCAAGGAAGCGATTCTGGAGGGCGAAATCCCGAATCAGCCGGAGGAAGCCTGGCGGTATATGATACAAAAAGGGCTGGAACTCGGCCTGGAACCCTCGCCCAAGGCTGGCGATCAAGAATTGCGACAATGATGGAACAAATGCGAAGATGGTATCGGCCCCTGGCCAAGGTGGCACTGATCCTGGTGTACCTCGTGATCCTGGCGGGAGCCGTCGTCCGGATGACGGGCAGCGGAATGGGTTGTCCGGACTGGCCCAAGTGTTTTGGCTACCTGATCCCCCCTACCGAGGAGGCAGAATTGCTCTGGGCGCCTGGGAAGACCTACTCGGAAGGGCAGGTCATCATCAGGGATGAAGCCCTGCTCGTGGCCAAAACCGGGTTCAGGAGCGCTGAGGCGTTCAGCCCGGAAAACTGGGAACCCTATACCCGACACGATTACGCCGTTTTCAACGCAACCCATACCTGGATCGAATACATCAATCGATTGCTGGGGGCCCTGGCAGGCCTTGCCATGCTGCTACTGGCCGTGGTTTCCCTCGGGTGGTGGAAAGAGCGGAAATCGCGGGTGCTGCTGGCATGGCTGGGGGTATTTGCCATCGGTTTCCAGGCATGGCTGGGGGCCACTGTAGTGTATTCGGTGCTGGAACCTGTGAAGATTACCCTGCATATGTTCATGGCCCTGTTAATCGTTGGCCTGCTCCTCTGGATCGTGCACAGTTCGGATACCCGGGAACGACCTTTCCGTTTTGACCGGATTACCTACCGGGTATGGTGGGCAGTTGTCCCCCTGACCATGTTGCAGGTACTCCTGGGAACACAGGTCAGACAGTTCATCGACCACCAGGCCAAAGCACTGGGGACGGAGGGCCGTGAATTGTGGCTCCAAAACCCGGACGTCGTTTTTTACATTCACCGGTCGTTCTCAATCATCCTGCTGATCCTGCACCTGTGGGCCGCCTACCGGGTCTATTCCATGCGCCTGGGTTTTGAAAAAATCAATGCCTCTTTAATGGTGGTCATGGGGCTGATCCTTTCCGGGATTGCCATGAACTATTTTGCCTTTCCATGGGGAAGCCAGGCGACACACCTCTTCCTGGCCGCCGTCCTGTTCGGTTTTCAGTGGTATGGGCTTATGGAGCTTAAAAGGGCCTCCCGAACGGGTATTTCTTCGTAAATTTGGCGGAATCTAAATGCTGTAACCCAATGATCTATAAAATCCGAGTCATCCTCGACTCCGAGGATGATGTTTTCCGGGACCTGGAAGTGGATTCCGAAATCAGCCTGGAGGAATTGCACAATATCATTACCCAGTCATTTGGATTTCTGGGCAATGAAATGGCATCGTTTTATACGGCCGATGAAAACTGGAACCAGGATCAGGAGATCACCCTCTTTTCGTTCGGGGAAAGCAATGAGGCCCGTTTGATGCAGGATACCCGTTTATCTGAAGTGATGGATGAGCAGGCGCCTAAACTCCTCTACGTCTATGATTTTCTGAATATGTGGTCGTTTTTTGTGGAACTGGCCGACCAGGCGGAGATGGAGGAAGGGCGGAATTTGCCAAACCTGATTTTCAGTTTTGGGGAACTGCCGGATTCCCCCCCTGAGAAACGGTTTGAATCCGACCCCGGCCCGGAGACCGAAGAACCTTTCGGCAGCTATGACGACCTGGATTTTGACGAGAACTGGAACTGAATTTACTACCTGCACCCCATAGCCCTATCCCATGATCAACCTTTATGCGACCCAACTGGAGTCCCTGTCCGTACACAGGGTTGGAAACAAACACCGGGGAGAACCCTTATTTCTGTCCGAATCCCCCTTCCCGCTGAACGATGAGTTAAACGGCCTGCTCAAGGAATACTTCTTCAAGCCCTTTCGTGAAAAAGAGGAGAACTATTTCAGGTTTGACCACGAGGCCGGACTGGAATTCCATCCTGTTTGGGAAGCCGCCCGGAAAGTTTTCCAGGCGCCCGGGCAGCTGCATGAGGCCTCCCGCGACATCGCCACCCACTTATTCGGCAAATCCAACCATCCCCATATCAAAAACGGTGAATGCTATGTAGTCCACATGACCGATGTGCTGCTGGACAACGAGCGGGTCGATGCCCTGGGGATTTTTAAAAGCGAGATCAAACAGGACTTCCTGCAGTTTCAGGAGAAAGGAGGAAACCTGGATATGCTGATCCGCCAGGGGGTAAACCTGATGCGGCTCGACAAGGGATGCCTGATTTTCAACAAGGAGGCTGAGACAGGGTACAAGGTCCTCTCCGTGGACAGCAATCGGTACGACGCCAAATACTGGCTGGAGGAATTCCTGGGGCTCGCCCCGCTTACCGATGAGAATTTCTATACCCGGAACTACCTGAAGTTCTGCCAGAATTTCGCCAAGGACGTCGTACTTCCGGCAGAGGACAAACAACAGGAAGTGCTCTTCGTCAACCGGGCGGTCAACCATTTTGCCAAAAACGACACCTTTGAGGAAAGCCAGTTCCTCAACGAGGTCATGGACAATCCGGAACTCATTCCCGAATTCAGGCACTACAAGTCCGAGAGGGGTCCCAAATACAGCATTGAGGATGTTTCCACTTTTCAGATTGCCAACAAGGCAGTTTCCGACAGTCGGAAAAAGATAAAAAATGTCATCAACCTCGATACGCACATCCAGATAAAACTCGATTTTATCAACCCGGAATCCGCGGAAAAATTTGTCGAGAAGGGATGGGACGAGGAGCGTGGGATGTATTATTACCTTGTCTATTTTAACAAGGAACAGAAATCGTAGGGGTAAAGCCCATCAAAAAGCGAAAAAAGAGGGGGATGGAAACCTTTCAGGTTGCTGGTTTTTTTCAGGATGAGCCGGTATCTTGCAGATGGGGGTGGGGGAATCCCCCCGGGGCGAACGAAGCTGCCCCTGCCCCATGTAAAAAAACAGAACTGCCTAACCAGAATACGCCTTACAAAATGAAACGCACTATACCCTATATCACCCTCCTGCTCCGGCTGGCCTCTCAGGGGTTTGCCCAATCCGATGCCCGCATGGCGGAAGAAATCGATAAGCGCACCTTTTCCTTTGTGGATCGGG
>CAZUZE010000077.1:0-8831 GCA_964624565.1 uncultured Robiginitalea sp. | reverse complement strand
GCCGGCCTCTCGGACCGGGCAGCCGTCCATATCCACAATAAGATAAGCGGGAAACAGCTGCAGGATCAGAACCTGTAGGTAATCCCGATCCCAAGTTGCTGCCTCAGCTGTATGCGGGGCACGCCGGGGTCCAAAACCGTGCCGTCATCCCCCACCTGCCGGTCGAACAGCACGTCGTCGTCGTAGATGACGTGCGCCTGGATGGTTGCGCTGATAAAGTCGTTCACCTGGAATTTCAACCGCACCTGCCAGTCGATATCGATGTTTCCGAAATTGTTCAGGTAATCCGTGTAGAGGGCCAGGTTGTGGTCGTACGTGATGTTTTCGGCAATGGGGAATTCCCATTTGTTGCTGATCAGGATACCGAGTTCCGTATACAGCTGATCCCCGGGTACAAGGACGTTGCCCGCTGCATCCAGCACCGCGGGCCGCACCCCGAACGCCCCCTGGTTGGCCAGGTCCTGGTCCAGGACAAAGGTCCCCTTGAAGGTGAGGGGGGAGAGGTACAAATTGAATTTTTTCTCTTTCGGGATATAGGAAATACCCGCCCCCAGAAACAGGTATCCCGGGGCCATAAACCGTGAAATGGGGGTGGAGCGGTCCGGGTATTTATACCCGTTCGCAAACTGGGTATTGAAATTGGCCTTGGCGGAGAAGTACCAGTTGCTGATCGTATCCTGCTGGTAGCCCAGGGTGCTGCTGACCCGGATCGCATCATCGGTTTTTCGCCACTGCCGGCCTTCCTGGGCATTCCACCCGAAGCGCATCTCCATGCTGTTGTCCCATTGGAAATACCGGAACTTGTAATTCCGCTCAAAAAGGAGTTTGCCAAGGGCGGATATGGCGTTGTCCCCCCCCGCATTCCAGTTGACAAATGCGACCTCGCTCAGCTGCAGGTCGAATTCGTTGATCACCTCCCAGAAGGAAGGGACTTTGAAGCGTTTCTTCCGTTTTGTGAGGGGTTTGGTCTGGTTGAAGGAAATCCGCGGGTTGGTCAGGGAAACCCCCCTTGGGATGATGGTGATCGGGAGTTGCTCGGCCCGGATCACGATGGTGTCGATCTGGC
Organism: uncultured Robiginitalea sp.; assembly: GCA_964624565.1. Classification (GTDB taxonomy): domain Bacteria; phylum Bacteroidota; class Bacteroidia; order Flavobacteriales; family Flavobacteriaceae; genus Robiginitalea. The sequence goes on along the minus strand of CAZUZE010000077.1, from coordinate 7,765 downwards.
TCGTGTCCCGGGGTTCCTCGGGAATCGTGCGCTCCTGCCCATATCCGGTTGCCGGGAGGCTCAGCATCATCAAAAGGGCCCATAGGGGCAGGGACTCATATACCTTCCGCATCTTAAATCGCGTTTAAGGTTTGCCGCAGTCCTTCCGGATCCAGGCCCTGTTCGCGGTACAGTTCTTCCGGGGTCCCGTGCGAAACAAAGGCATCCCGGATCCCGAGACGGGTCACCGCAACGGCATACCCCCGATCCTTCACGTATTCCAGCACGGCACTGCCAAAACCACCGGGAAGGCAGCCGTCCTCAAGGGTCACCAAATGTTCGTATGTGGTGCAGAGCTCGTCCAGCAGGCCCGTATCCAGGGGTTTGACAAAGCGGAAATCAAAGTGCCCGAAGGCGTCCGGGTCCTCTAACATGGGAATGACCCCTGCCACAACCTGCCCCAGGGGCCCCAAAGACAGGATTGCCGTCCGGGTCCCGGATTTCAGCCGGCGTGCCCTGCCCATGGGAATGGGCTCAAAGGGCTGTTCCCAGTCCGGCTGGCCGCTGTACCCCCTGGGATACCGAACCGCCAGGGGCCCATGGGTTCCGAGTTGGGCCGTGTAGAGCATATTGCGCAATTCCACGGCGTCCATCGGGGCCATCAGGGTCAGGTTGGGGATGCACCTCAGGTAGGCGATATCGAATACCCCGTGGTGCGTAGCCCCGTCTTTGCCGACCAGTCCGGCCCGGTCCAGGCAAAAGACCACCGGGAGGTTTTGCAGGGCCACATCGTGGATGACCTGGTCGTACCCCCGCTGCAAAAAAGTGGAATAGATCGCACAGTAGGGGATGAGGCCCTCTGCCGCCATACCGGCTGCCAGGGTAACGGCGTGCTGTTCGGCAATGCCCACATCAAAGGCCCGCTCCGGGAAGGCCTCCATAAGGTATTTCATGGAGCTGCCGGTGGGCATGGCCGGGGTGATCCCCACGATCTTCGGGTTGTCCGTGGCCAGGGCCACAAGGGTGTGCCCGAAGACATCCTGGTACTTGGGCCCATGCCGGGGGTCCTTTTCCCCCCGGACGAGCTCCCCGGTGGTTTTGTCGAACTTCCCGGGGGCGTGGTAGGTCACCTGGTTCTCTTCTGCCTGCCGGAGCCCCTTTCCCTTTGTGGTGATCAGGTGCAACAGGCGGGGCCCTTTAATCTCCCGGAGCCTTTTAAGTTCCCTGAGCAGCGCGGGCAGGTCGTGCCCGTCCACGGGGCCGGAGTATTTCAGGTTCAGGGATTCGAAGAGGTTTTCCGCCCCGGAGTGCCCCTGTTTTTTCCGGTTGAGGAAGGTTTTCAGGGCACCCACGCTGGGGTCGATCCCGATGGCATTGTCGTTGAGGATAATCAACAGGTCGGCATGGGCCACCCCTGCGTGGTTCAGGGCTTCAAAAGCCATGCCCCCGGCTATGGAGGCATCCCCGATCACCGCGATATGCTCCCGCTGGGGGAGCCCCTGAAGGCGGGCTGCCAGGGCCATCCCCAGCAGGGCGGAAAGGGAGGTGGAGGCATGTCCGGTGCCAAAGGCGTCATACGGGCTTTCATCCCGTTTGGGGAACCCGCTCAGCCCCCCTTTCTGGCGGATGCTTTCAAACTCCTCCCGGCGGCCTGTCAGGATTTTATGCCCGTAGGCCTGGTGCCCAACGTCCCAGATCAGCCGGTCTTCCGGGGTGTTGAAGACGTAGTGCAGGGCTATGGTCAGTTCGATGACGCCCAGGGAGGCTCCCAAATGCCCTTCTTTGACCGAGACCACGTCGATGATAAACCGGCGCAGTTCCCGGGCCAGGTCCGGGAGCCGCGATTCGGGGAGCCTTCTCAGGTCCTCCGGGGTCTTTATTTCGGGGAGCAACTTCATAAGCGGAGGCAAAGGTAAGGGAATTTCAATTTGTTGAAGGGGGTTGGCATAGGTCAGAAATTGTATTTTTGGACCTATGGAATTCAGCCTGGACGATACGTATTTCATGAAAAGGGCCCTGGCCGAGGCAGAAGCTGCCTTTGAAAAGGGCGAGGTGCCTGTAGGGGCTGTGATCACGATCAACGACCGCATTATCGCCAGGGCACACAACCTGACGGAACAGCTCGGGGATGTCACTGCCCATGCCGAGATGCAGGCCATCACGGCAGCCGCCAACTTCCTGGGCGGGAAATACCTCCACAACTGTACCCTGTACATCACCCTCGAGCCCTGTCAGATGTGTGCGGGGGCCCTGTACTGGAGCCAGATCTCCAAGGTGGTATTCGGCGCCTATGACCCGCAGCGCGGCTTTACGGCCCTGGGGGGACGGCTGCACCCGAAGACCGAACTGTCCGGGGGGATCCTGGAAAATGAAGCCTCGAGCCTGCTGAAGCGCTTCTTTATCGAAAAGCGCAACCTGAACTAAAGGCCTGAAGGCAAAAAAAAAACACCGTGCCAGCGCACGGTGTTTTAAACACTTCAAAATAAAATAAGCTTATCCGATAACGTGGACGTCGGAGGCAACCATCCCCTTACGGCCTTCTGTTTCTTGATATTCTACTTTGTCACCCTGATTGAGTTGCAACCCGTCAAGGGCGGTGGCATGAACGAAGATATCCCTTCCGGTATCGTCGTTGGTAATGAACCCGTAACCTTTGGATTCGTTGAAAAATTTAACTGTACCAGTCATTGAAAAAAAAATAAATATTAATAACGAATGCGAAGTTACTGATTTTTGGATAAATCGCTTTTGAAAAAATACAGAACCCTCAGCTTTCTTTTTCCGGTTCCCTCATTTTCCGGATGTTTTCGTCCGTCAGCATATAGTCCTTCATCTTTTTGCCCCGGCTCTCGGAGACCAGGAACAGGGGCATGGCGAGCAGGAAGATACCAACCACCCCAAACCCGATGCATTTGTTGCCCGTGACCGGGGCCTCTTCCAGCAGGGTAAACCCGTAGAGGATGCTCCCCAGGGAGGACAGGACGATTAACAGGGTTACGTATCTCAGGGTTTTCCGCATGGTCACGGTGCAAAGTTAATCAACTTCCGGCGGTAGGCCGTCAGGAGCTTCGATTTGGAAACGAAGCCGAGGTACCGGCCTTCTTTGATCACCGGCAGGTTCCAGGCCCCGCTGTCGTGGAATTTTTTCATCACCTCCTGCATGGTATCGGTGCCGTAGAAAATCAATTCGGGCGGCACCTGCATAAAGGAATCCACATAAATCCTGTCGTACATGGTGACATCGAACATGAACTCGCGCACATCGTCCAGCAGGACGATCCCTTTGAGCTTTCCCTCCGAATCGATCACCGGAAAGATATTCCGGGTGGATTTGGCCACGGACTGGTGCAGCATTTCGCCAAGGGTCATCTCCTGGTGTACCTCCCTGAAGTCCGTTTCGACCACCTCGTCCAGGTCCATCATGCTAAGCACGGTCTGGTCCTTGTCGTGGGAAATAAGGGCGCCAATGGCGGCCAGCTGCCGGGTGTAGATGCTGTGGTCCAGGGTGTTCTTGGCAATCAGGTAGGACATGGCGGCAGAGATCATCAGGGGGACGAAAAGGTCATAGCCCCCGGTGATTTCCGCGATGAGGAAGATGGCGGTCAGGGGGGCGTGCAATACCCCTGCGATCAGGCCCGCCATGCCCACCAGGGTGAAATTCGCCTCGCTGACCGAGATCCCCAGCCCAAGGTTGTTGAGCACCTTGGCCACCACATTGCCCAGGGCACTGCCCATGACCATGGTGGGGATAAAGATCCCCCCGGCCCCCCCGGCGGCGAAGGTGGTGGTCATCGCGACGGCTTTGAAAATCGTGATGCCAAAGAGCAGCCCGATCACGACCCAGATTTGGTCCGTGTAGTCGTCAAAAGGCGTGGCGCCAAGGGCAGCCAGGTGGTTCCCTTCCAGAAGGTTGTTGATAAACCCGAAGCCTTCCCCGTAGAGGGGCGGGATAAAATAGAGCATTACCCCGATGCCGAGCCCCCCGACCAGCAGCTTGTACTTTGGGCTCTTAAACCGTTTGAAAAAGTCCATGATGCGGAAGTACATCTTGGTGAAGTAGACCGAAGCCACGGCGGTTCCCATCCCGAGGAGGATATAATAAACGGTGTCCTGTACCTGAAAGGCCTCCTCGACCGCAAAATTGAAGAGGGTCTCATCCCCCAGGAAAAAGTAGGAAGTGAGCACCCCGGAGATCGAAGCGAGCAGCAGGGGAAGCATCGAGAGCATGGTCAGGTCCAGGCTGAATACCTCAACGGCAAAAATGATCGCGGCAATGGGCGCCTGGAAAATCGAGGCAATGGCGCCGGCAGAGGCACAGGCGATGAGCAGGGACCGGTCCCTGGAGTTGATGTGCATCAGGCGGGACACGTTGGAGCTCAGGGCCGCCCCCGTGGCCACGGCAGGCCCCAGCAACCCCACGGAGCCCCCGAACCCGACGGTGAGGGGGGCGGTGACCAGGGGGGTGACGATTTTTTTGGCGGAAATGATCCCCTGGTTCCGGGAGAGGGCGAAGAGGATGGAAGAAATCGCGTGTTCCAGCTTTTCCCTGTGGATGTACTTCACGTAGAGATACACCAGGGTCAGGCCCAGGACCGGCAGGATAAAGTACAGTTCCGTGCTCAGGAAGAGGACCCCTTTTTCAAGGGAGGATTCGATGAAGTAAGTGGTGTTTTTCAGGGTGACCGAGGCCAGCCCGGCCAGGAAGCCCACCAGGACGCTCATCAGCTGGGTAAAGGTCCTGTGGGAAATATTCCGGTAGCGCCATTTGTGGAACCTGGCGAGCAGTCGTTTATATTGCAGACGTTGGCCCATACCCCCTAAGATACGATTGATTTATTCCCGTTGGCGGGTCCTCGCGAAACCGCACCTAATTTTTGAGCTGCAGGTGGAGTTCGTCCAGCTGTTCCGGGTCCACAGGCGCTGGGGCATCGATCATCACATCCCGCCCGCTGTTGTTTTTGGGGAAGGCGATAAAATCCCGGATGGATTCCTGTCCTCCCAGGATAGCGACCAGCCGGTCCAGGCCAAAGGCGATCCCGCCGTGGGGCGGGGCCCCGTACTGAAAGGCGTCCATCAGGAACCCGAACTGCGCCCGCGCCTGTTCCGGGGTAAAGCCCAGATGTCGGAACATCGTCTCCTGCGTGGTGCGGTCGTGGATCCGGATCGAACCGCCGCCGATTTCGTTGCCATTGAGCACCAGGTCGTAGGCATTGGCCCGCACGGCATCGGGATCGGAGTCCAAAAGTTCCAGTTGCCCGGGCTTTGGCGCGGTGAACGGGTGGTGCATGGCGTGGTAGCGCCCGGTCTCCTCATCCCGTTCGAGCAAAGGGAAATCCAGGACCCAGAGGGGTGCATATTCCCCGGGCTTGCGCAGTCCCAGGCGGTGGGCCAGTTCCATCCGCAACATGCTCAGTTGGGTCCGGACCCCTAGTGTCTCGCCCGATAACACGAGTATGAGGTCCCCTTTACGGGCCCCGGTGCGCTTGGCCCAGGCACCCAGGTCGTCCTGGGTATAAAACTTATCGACAGAGGATTTAAAGCTCCCGTCCTCATTGCAGCGCACATAGACCAGCCCTTTGGCCCCTACCTGGGGTCTGCGCACCCATTCGGTAAGCGCGTCGATCTCTTTGCGGGTGTACTGGTTCCCCCCCGGGACTGCAATGCCCACCACGAGCTCCGCCTCGTTGAAAATAGCAAATTCCCCTTGTTGGGCCAGGTCGTTCAACTCCCCGAATTCCATCCCGAAACGGATGTCCGGCTTGTCGCTGCCGTAGCGCCGCATCGCCTCATCATAGGTCATCCTTGGGATTTCATCCAGGCGGATGCCGTGGAATTTTTCCAAAAGGTGGAGGGTAAGCCCCTCAAAGGTCCTGAGGATGTCCTCCTGCTCTACAAAGGCCATCTCACAGTCGATCTGGGTAAACTCGGGCTGGCGGTCCGCTCTGAGGTCCTCATCCCGGAAACACTTGACGATCTGGAAATATTTGTCCATGCCGCCGACCATCAGCAGTTGCTTGAAGGTCTGGGGAGACTGGGGAAGGGCGTAAAATTCCCCTTCGTTCATGCGGCTGGGCACCACGAAATCCCGGGCGCCCTCCGGGGTCGATTTGATCAGGTAGGGGGTTTCCACTTCGATAAAGCCCTTTTCGGCCAGGTAGTTCCTCACGGCCATCGCAACCCGGGAGCGGAAGATGAGGTTGTTTTTTACCGGACTTCGCCGGATATCCAGATAGCGGTATTTCATCCGGAGCTCCTCGCCCCCGTCCGTGGCGTCCTCAATGGTAAAGGGAGGGGTCAGGGAGGGGTTGAGCACGGTCATTTCAGAGACCAGGACCTCGATGTTCCCCGTGGGGATTTTGGGGTTTTTGGAGGCCCGCTCTATGACCTGTCCGCTCACCTGCAGCACAAACTCCCGTCCGGTTTGCCGGGCCTTTTCCAGGAGTTCCCCGGAAGAACGGTCCTGGTCGAAAACGAGTTGGGTAATGCCGTACCGGTCGCGAAGGTCAATCCAGATGACGAAACCTTTGTCGCGCACGGTCTGCACCCACCCGGCCAGCTGTACGTTCTGGCCGATATGGGATTCATTCAGTTCACCACAGGTATGAGTACGGTACATAGTCCAGAATATTTCAGCGGCAAAGGTACGATGCAAAGGGGGAAGTGCCCAACATTTGTCGGATTCTTCCCCTTTGAAATTTAAGTGTGCAAGGCCCTGATCAGGCTGCCTTTTTCAACGGCTGTTCAGATTCCCGGATCTCCGGCTTTTTGCCCCTGAGGGCAATCTTGATCCGGTAGGTGATGTTAAAGAGCACCGGTACGATAATCAGGGTCAGGAACGTGGCCACGATGAGCCCGAAAATCACCGTCCAGGCCAGGGGCCCCCAGAAGATCACGTTGTCCCCCCCGATATAGAGCTGGGGGTCAAAGGAGGAGAAGAGCGAAAAGAAATTGATGTTCAGGCCGATGGCCAGCGGGATCAGCCCCAGCACCGTAGTGATCGCCGTAAGCAATACCGGCCGCAGACGCGCTTTCCCCCCGCGCACAATTGCCTCCGAGACCTCTTCCATGGTGAGCAGGTCCTTGTCGTCCAGGCCAAGGGCCACCTTTTTCCGGTCGATCAGGATTTGGGTATAGTCCAGCAGCACCACCCCGTTGTTGACCACAATGCCCGCCAGGGCGATGATGCCCATCATGGTCATCATGATCACAAAGGGCCAGCCGGTGAGCATCAGCCCTCCGAACACCCCGATAAAGCTCAGGAAGATGGCCGTCATGATAATCGCAGGCTTGGAAATCCCCCCGAACTGGAAGACCAGGATCAGCATGATGAGCCCCAGGCCGGAGAAAAAGGCCCCCATCAGGAATTCCATCTGTTTGTTCTGTTCTTCGATCTGTCCGGTGTAATCGATATTTACCCCTGCAGGCAGGTCCTCGAATTCAATCATGGCGTCCTGGATTTCGGAAACCACGGCCCCGGCGTCGGTGAACCCGGGCTTCAGGGCCGAGTAGACGGTTACCACCCGTTTGGCGTCCCGGTGCTTGATCGCGCTGAAGGAGGAGGTGTTGCGCTGGCGTGCCACTGCGGAGACCGGTATTTCCCGTATCTGGCCATTGGCAGGATCCCTGAAGATGATCTTCTGGTTGAACAGGGCGCTCGTGTTGTAGCGCAGGTCTTCATTAAAGCGGACATTGATGTCGTAATCCTCCCCGTCCTTCTTGTAGACCCCAGCTTTATCCCCGAAAAGGGACCGCCTGAGCTGCTGGCCCACCTGCCCGACGGAGACTC
>CAZUZE010000076.1:0-9060 GCA_964624565.1 uncultured Robiginitalea sp. | reverse complement strand
CGCCCCCGGCATCCATTTGAGGAATTCCGGGAAGTCATTCGGGGAAATCAGGTGTGCCACATGGTTGTTTTGGGCCAGGAAACGCTGCAGGCCCAGGCAGGAACCAATGGCATCCCCGTCCGGGTTCTTATGGGGTACGAGGACGATCTCCCGAGCGGTTTTCAGATGTTGGCGTAAGGGTCCGACCAGGTCAGAATTCATGCGGGCAAAGATATCAATTTTGATTTAAGGTCCACCAGAAATACTACCTTTATAAAACCGAGAACCAAACCAACCCGCTTTGAAAATATCGCCTCTTCTCGCCCTGGGGTTCTTCCTGTTCCTGGTTTCCTGCAAGCCCGTTCAGGGGCCGGCCCCGGACACTACCCAAAGCAATGCCGGACTATTTCGAATCGCCTTCGGATCCTGTAACGATACGGACAGGGGAAATGAGCTGTGGGACGACATTCTCGCCCTCGGGCCCGACCTCTGGATTTGGGGGGGTGACAACGTGTATGCGGATACCGCGGATATGGAGGCCCTGGGCGGATTTTATGATGAACTGCTGGCAGTCCCGGGTTATGCTGCCCTGCGATCTGCCACCCCTGTCATCGGCACCTGGGATGACCACGATTATGGCCTGAACGACGGGGGGGCGGAATTCACAGCCCGGGCGGGCAGCCAGCAGGCGTTCCTCGATTTCATGGGGGTACCTGCGGAGAGTCCGCGCCGCCGTCGGGAAGGGGTTTATGCCTCCCATGAATATCATACCGGTAGGGGAAGCGTTAAAATCCTGGTTTTGGATACCCGTTATTTCCGGTCCCCCCTGAAAAGGGACCCTTCCGGTGAAAAAAGGTATATCCCCGATGATTCGACGGAGGGGACGGTCCTGGGGGCGGCACAGTGGGCATGGCTGGAGGAGGAACTCAGGACTTCGGAGGCTGCTTTCAATGTCCTGGTCAGCAGCATACAGGTGCTGTCCGGGGAACACGGCTTTGAGACCTGGGGCAATTTTCCCCTCGAACAGGAGCGCCTGTTGCGGACCATAGCCGATTCCGGGGCCCGTGGTGTCATTATCCTCTCCGGAGATCGCCATATCTCTGAGTTTTCCAGGACCACCCCCAAAGGCCTTGGGTATCCCCTGGTCGATTTTACCTCAAGCGGCCTTACCCATGCCTACACGGGGTTCCGGGGGGAGCCGAACAGGTACCGGGTGGGCGCCGTTGTCCCGAGGGTGAGTTTTGGGTGGGTAATCCTGGATTTTTTCAACCGGAAGGCCACGTTTCAGATGCGGGGGGACCGGAATGAACTCCTCCAGGAACTGAGCCAGGAGTATTGAGTTTGCGGGTTGGAAGGAGAAAGCGTACTTTTGCCGAAAATTTTTCAAATGGCAGGTAGCAGAACTTTTACCATGATCAAGCCCGATGCGGTTGAGAACGGACACATAGGGGCAATACTCGAAAAAATCACCTCCGCCGGTTTTCGGATCGTCGCGATGAAATACACCCAGCTTAGCCGCAGGGATGCCGAGGCATTCTATGCCATCCACAGGGACCGTCCCTTTTTTGATGAACTGGTAGGTTTTATGACCCGGGGGCCGATTGTATCGGCCATCCTGGAAAAGGAAAATGCCGTCGAGGATTTCCGGGCCCTAATCGGGGCCACCAATCCGGCCGAGGCCGCCGAAGGTACAATCCGAAAACTTTTTGCCCGGGATATAGGGGAAAATGCGATCCACGGATCCGACAGCGACGAAAATGCGGAAATAGAAGGGGCTTTCCACTTTTCAGGCCGGGAGATCTACGCCTGAAAACATCCCCTTATGAAGCTGTGACCCGGGCGCTGTCCCGGGTTTTTCGGTTACTGCAACCGGAGTTTGGTGATAAGCTCCCGGCCGAGGTCTTCATTCATCATTTGGATGATGCGGGACGCCCCCAGGCTTAATTCCTCCCTCAATACCGCCGATTTCAGGTATACGATCAGGGTACTGCCGTCCAGGCGGACCTTTAGGGTGTAGTTTGATACCCCAGGGCCCATCACCCGGGTCCACGCCTCCCCGGCCCGAACCTGGTCCAACCCCCCCTCGAGGCGGTTGTCCTTTATAAATTCCTTCAGGGCGTCGCTCAGGGACTGGTGTTCCTCTTTCCTCGGCATGCTCCTATTTAATTGAAAAGGGTTCGTGGCGGCCATAGGAATACAAAACCCCATTGGCGTGCCGGGTGGTCAGGTTCAGGCTGTCGAGTTGCCGGACCTCTTCCTCCCATGAGTTCTGATCCCCTCCGGAAAACCTGAAAATGAGCTGCCCTTCCCGCCAGATCACCTCCAGGGGCAGGGCGTCGTCTGAGGTCAGGTAGTTCCCCTCCAGGGTCGGCTGGACTTTTTTCCGGTATCCCGTGGCCCCGTCCCATTCAAAGTATTCAATGGCCGTATTGACGGCATAGGTCTTTTCCGACCCGTCCGGAAACACCACCTTCCGGATTTCCCAGTAGCCCGGCAGATAGTCCAGATCCCCGGGTCCCGGTCCCTGGCTGCAGGAGACGAAAAAAAACAACCCACCGAAGAGCGGCAGGAGCCTATAAGGGGATAAGTGCATAGGTCTGATGAATGCGTTTAACGGTGTTTTCTGTGCGCTCCGCATGGGTGTCACTGATAAAAATCTGGCCGAAAAGGTCCTGGTTGACCAGGCTGATGATATGCGAAACCCGTTGCTCATCCAATTTATCAAAAATATCGTCGAGGAGCAAAATAGGGAGCCCCGGCACCTGTGTTTTCATAAACTGAAACTGCGCGAATTTAAGGGCGATCAGGAAGGATTTTTGCTGGCCCTGACTCCCGAATTTCTTTATGGGATACCCGTCGATCTCCAGGCTGAGGTCGTCCTTGTGGATCCCCTGGCTGGTGTACTGAAGGACGCGGTCCTTCTCCAGGTTGGAAGCGAAAAGATCCAGGAGGGATGCCTCTTCGAGCTGGCTCTGGTACTGAAGCTGTACCGGCTCATCCCCCCCTGAAATCGCCCGGTACTGGGCGCGGAATATCGGTGTGAACTCCTCCATGAACGCCCTCCTTTTGTCGTGGATGCGGGTTCCGAGGGAATCCAGCTGGTAATTGTACACCTCAAGGCTGTCGGGGTCAAAGGTGCGATTGGCGGCGAAGTATTTCAGCAGGGCGTTGCGCTGTGCCACAAGTTTGTGATAGTCCAGGACGTCCTGCAGGTAGCCCCTGTCCGACTGGGCAATTACCCCGTCCATGAATTTGCGCCGTACCTCGCTTCCCTCCAGGATCAGGTCCCGGTCAGCCGGGGAGACGATGACCAGGGGCACCTGCCCGATATGGTCCGAAATGCGGTCGTAGATCTTGCCGTTGCGCTTGAGCACCTTCTTGCCGCCTTTCTTGAAACTGCAGACAATGGCCTCCTCGCGCCCCTCCTTTTCAAAAACCCCTTCAATGACAAAAAAGGATTCCCCGTGGCGGATATTCTGGGTGGTGACCGGGTTGAAATAGCTTTTTCCGAAGGCGAGGTGGTAGATTGAATCAAGCACATTGGTTTTTCCGACCCCATTGGGGCCAACAAGGCAATTGATCTTCGCATCAAACCGGAATTCCCGCGTGTCGAAATTCTTGTAATTAAGTAAGGATAAGCGCGTTACATGCATTGGGATTCGGGCGGGTTTCCGGGGGGTGCCCCGTGGCAAATTATCTAAAAATAAGGAATAATTTACCTTTCTGTTTTGGATAAAACCTTTATTTTTGCGCGACCAATATTACAAAAAATGGCCACATACAAAAAGAGAGGGTACAAACCGAAGAACAAGGCGGAAGAGCATGAGCTCGACATGCAGGAAAGCACCACCGCAGAAGTATTCAGTACCCTGGATTCCAGCGCTTCCAGGACGGAGCAATGGGTGGCCCGGAACCAGAGTTACATCCTCGGGATCATCGGAATTATTGCAGTGGGTGTCCTGGCGTACCTGGGGTACCAGCAGTTTATTCAGGAGCCGAGGGAGGAAAGTGCCAGCAATGAACTCTTCTACCCCCTTCAGTATTTCAGCCAGGCACAACAGAGCGGGGTGCCCGCGGATTCGCTTTACACCCTGGCCCTCGAAGGCGCAGAGGGCAAATACGGCCTCCTCGACATTGTGGACGAATACTCCGGTACCCGGTCGGCAAACCTGGCGCGCTATGCGGCCGGGATATCCTATATGAAACTCAACCGGTACCAGGACGCCATCTCCTACCTTGAGGATTTCAAAACAGACGATGCCATCCTGGGCCCGATAAGCCTGGGGAACATAGGAGATGCCTTTGTGCAGCTCGGGCAAAATGAGGACGCCCTGAGGTTTTACGAAAAAGCCCTGGCCGAAAACACCAATGACTTTACCACGCCCCTTTACCTGCAGAAAGCAGGGGTAACCGCCCTGGAGCTGGGGCAGAAGCAAAAGGCGCTCGAGTATTTTACCCGTATCCGCGAAAACTATCCCGAATCTGCCCAGGGTTCGGGCGTCGATGCCTTTATCGGCATGGCGAAAACGTCAGACTAACTAATGGCTACCGCGGGCAAAAACCTCTCCGCCTACGACGCAGCGTCCCTTCCTGATGCCGGGAAAATGCGCATCGGTATCGTGGTTTCCCAGTGGAATTCGGAAATTACCGAGGCACTCTTCCAGGGGGCACGCGACACCCTGCTCGATTGCGGCGTAACCCCCGACCGCATCCTCAGGTGGGACGTCCCGGGAAGCTTTGAGCTCGTCTACGGCAGTGGGAAAATGATACAGGAGGAACACCCGGATGCCATTATCGCCGTGGGGAGCGTCATCCGGGGGGAGACCGCCCACTTTGATTTTGTGTGCAGCGCTACCGCCCGCGGTATCATGGACCTGAACCTCAGGCTGCAGGTCCCTGTGATCTTCTGCGTTCTCACCGACGATACTTTGCAGCAGGCGAAGGACCGAAGCGGGGGACGCCACGGGAACAAAGGGGCCGAAGCTGCCGTTGCCGCCATAAAAATGGCAGCGCTTTAAGGCAATACGCCCATCCCTTCCCGCTTTCCGCTGCAACGCCCCCGGTATGTTAACATTTTTTGGGACTGAGGTTTCGCCTCTCACTGGGTTTTTGAGTAATTTTGAGAAAGGAGCTATGGGACGGTTTTCGAAACTTCGCAAGAACAAAAAATACGGCTACAAACCAAGGTATTACGACGACAGGGGCGAAGGGAATCCTTATAAAATAGAACACAAGCTGGACCGGTACCGCTCTACGATAGACCACCCCGGAGGCCTGAAAAGCCGGTTTCGAAGCGCCATGTCGGATCTGAAGCGGGAAGGCGACCGCCACCACCGCCTGCGGATGCTGATCATCATTATTATCCTGTTGCTGGTCGTGCTCTATATCCTCGACTTCGACTTATCCATATTTTTACCTGCTGATGACCCGACGGATTGAAATTTTACCGGAACACGTGGCGAACCAGATCGCGGCCGGGGAAGTGGTCCAGCGGCCGGCATCAGTGGTCAAGGAACTCCTCGAGAATGCCATTGATGCCGGGGCGACCGAAATTCAGCTCATCGTCCGGGAAGGGGGAAGGACGCTGATACAGGTGGTCGATAACGGGGCCGGGATGGACCGGGCAGATGCCGAGCTGTCGGTCGTGCGGCATGCCACTTCAAAAATCCGCAAAGCGGAGGACCTGTTCGAAATACACACCATGGGATTCAGGGGGGAGGCATTGGCGTCCATCGCTGCGATCGCCCATTTGGATTTGCAAACCCGAAACGGCAGTGATGCCCTGGGAACCCACCTTAAAATCGCGGGGGGCGCGCGTGAATCCGTCGAAGAAACGGTGATGCCCCGGGGGACCTCCGTTCAGGTGCGAAACCTCTTCTACAACATCCCGGCCCGGCGGAATTTTTTGAAATCCCCCCAGGTGGAATACCGCCATGTCCTGGATGAATTCCAGCGTGTGGCCCTGGCCCATCCGGATATTGCCTTTAAGCTGACCCACAACGATTCCCAACAGTTCAATATTCCGGTTTCCAACCTCCGGCGGCGCATTGTCAATGTCTTTGGGGGCCGCATCAATGACCGGCTGGTACCGGTTTCCGAGGAGACCCAGGTGGTCCGGCTCGAAGGATTCATCGTTAAGCCCGAATTCGCGCGGAAAAGCCGGGGCCATCAATTCTTCTTTGTCAACAACCGCTTCGTGAAGAGCTCGTACCTCCATCACGCCGTAATGAATGCCTACGAGGGCCTGCTCAGGCCGGAGGCACTCCCGGGCTACTTCATTTTTCTGGAGGTGCCTGCGGATTCCATCGACATCAATATCCACCCCACGAAGACGGAGATAAAGTTTGAAAATGAACAAAGCCTCTATGCCATTCTCAGGTCTGCCGTAAAGCACAGCCTGGGCCAGTTCAACATCCGGCCCGTGCTCGATTTTGAAACCGACCAGAACCTGGAAACCCCCTATGAGCTGCGCCTCAAGGATCCGAAACTCCCGAAGGTAGAGGTGGACAGGAATTTTAACCCCTTTGCGGAGCCCAAGGGTGGTGGCCCCCGTGGCAACTTTTACAGCAGGGGCGGGGAAGGTTCCTGGACCGCACTCTATGAAGGGCTTCAGGAAGGGGAGTACGGGGAGGGGTCGGGCGCCCACTGGGTGGTGGAATCAGAGGCCCCCGCGGAAACCCTTTTCGGGGAGGAAGCCCTGGAAGGGCTGACCGAGGTGACCTCCTTCCAGGTAGATAGGAAGTTTATCCTGACCAGGGTTAAATCAGGCGTGCTGCTGATCGATCAGCAACGGGCCCATCAAAGGGTCCTCTACGAACAATTCCTGGAGAACATCTCCCTTAAGGAGCCGGCCTCACAGCACCTTCTGTTTCCCCTGCAACTCCACTTTGAGCCCGGGGACCTGGGGTTGTTGTGGGAAATGGAGGATTCCCTCAGGGCCCTCGGATTCCGTTTTGAAGCGCTCAAGGAACCGGGTATTGAGATAAGTGCCCTGCCCGTCCTGATCCCGGAAGCACAGGCCGGAGCCGTTCTGGAGGACCTGCTTCACAGTTGGAAAGAGGAGTTCGGGGCAGAGGGCTATTCCGAGGCCGACAGGATGGCCCGGCTCCTTTCCCGCGCCCTGTCGATCCGGCCGGGCCGTGTCCTGGACACCGCTTCAAGGCAGGCGCTGATCAACGATTTGTTTGCCTGCAGGGAACCTGCCATTAGCCCGTTTAACAAGAAAATCCACACCACCCTTGGGGTGGCCGAACTCGAAAACAAACTTCAATAGATGGGAAGAATCACGGACGGAATCAAGCACCTGTTGGTCATCAATGGGTTGTTTTTTATAGGGACTGCCCTGTACAGCGACCAGTTTTACCAGTTGTTTTCCCTCTGGTACCCCCAAAACCCGAATTTTGGGGCCTGGCAGGTAATTTCCCATATGTTTATGCATGGGGGACTGATGCACCTGGCCTTCAATATGTACGCCCTTTGGGCCTTTGGTTCCCCCCTGGAGCGCATGTGGGGGACAAAGAAGTTCCTCTTCTTCTATTTTTCGGCGGGCCTTGGGGCGGCGCTGATCCATACAGGGGTAAACTACTACAGCGTAAGCAAGGGGCTGGAGGCACTGGCGGCCGCAGGGATCCCGGAGGCCGATGTCCTTAGTGTGCTCAGGGAGGGAAAGTACAGTGAGAGCTGGATGCAGCTGGCCCCCAGGGGGGACGTGGAGTCCATGCTCAGTTCCTTCATGACCCCTGCCGTAGGGGCTTCCGGCGCTATTTACGGGATCCTCGTGGCTTTTGGCATGTTATTCCCGAACAGCGAACTATTTTTGATATTTTTACCAGTTCCCATCAAGGCAAAATACTTTATCCCGGTGCTTATTGGCCTTGATCTGTTTTCCGGGGTTACCGGGTATTCGATCTTTGGAAACGGGATCGCGCATTTTGCCCACGTGGGAGGGGCGCTGTTTGGCTTCCTCATGATGTGGTACTGGAAGAAGAACCAATTCAACAAAAATCGCTGGGATTCCTAAATGAGCGCTACCAACCTGAAATATCAGTTCGCCAGGCTGAATATGGCCGAAAAACTGATTGTCGTGAATGCGGCCATCTACCTTTTTGGAAGGCTGCTTACATTCCTGCTGCAACTCCGGCCCTGGGCGCTGGAACGATGGTTTGAGCTTCCGAAAGGCTTTTTCGATTTTCTCGGCCAACCCTGGTCAATCGTTACCTACTCTTTCTTACACGGAAGCTTTTGGCATCTGTTCTTCAATATGCTCCTGCTCTATTACGCGGCCCGGATATTTTTCAATTATTTCGGATCCAGGAGGTTTGTCAACGTCTATTTTCTTGGGGTGATTTCCGGGGGGGCGCTGTTTTTGCTCACCTTCAACCTGTTCCCGGCCTTTTCCGACAGCCAGTCCCCCCTGATCGGGGCCTCGGCCGGCGTGATGGCTGTGTTGATCTACGTCTGCACGTATATTCCCCAACAGGAGGTACGCCTGTTCTTTTTCAACGTAAAGCTATGGTATATCGGGGCCTTCCTGGTCCTCCTGGATCTGGTGATGATCCCCATGGACAACCCGGGGGGGCGGATTGCGCATTTGGGCGGGGCGCTGCTGGGATACCTGTATGCCCGTAAATCGCATGAAGGCAAGGATCTGGGTGCCGGGTTTTCGAAAATGCTGGACACCCTGGGCGGAATCTTTGAAAAAAAGAAAGCCCCGATGAAGACGGTCTACCGCAAGGGCCATGGCAGCCCTTCCCCCAAAGTGGATTACGACCAGGCCACCCGGCAGCGAAAGATCGACGGCATCCTGGACAAGATCAGCAAATCGGGATATGACAGCCTGACGAAATCCGAGAAGGATTTCCTTTTCAAGGCGGGCAAAGACGATGATTAAACACCGCTTATGCGCGCCTTCCTTAAACGTATCTGTATCTGGACCGCGGCCGGACTTTCGGGAGTGCTCATCCTCGCCTGCATCCACTTCTACTTTCCCCTGCCCATCCTGTCCATCCTCGATGCGATGAGCATCGCGGTTCCCTGGATCATGGCAGGAACCCTTTTCTTTTTTCTGGTCTTGCTGCTCCT
>CAZUZE010000075.1:0-9179 GCA_964624565.1 uncultured Robiginitalea sp. | reverse complement strand
CTGTAGCGCCGTACTGGCCCCTGTCCCCATAACATCGAGATCCATTGCCTCCAGCCCGTACTTGCGCATGACATAAAAGAGGAAGCCCGAAAGCCCAAGGGCAAACCCGAGGTACGTCATCGGGTTCAGGAACCGGCGCCGTATCCCGTCGATATACCCCCCGATCACGACCTCAGGGCGCAGGGTCAGGCCCTTGAGGGTACGGTAAAAGGAGTTGTCCCAATCGAAAAACCGCTCCATGATATCGGTAAACAGCCCTTTGAAGGTGAGCCGGACAGTGGCGACTTTTGCCCCGCAGGAAGGGCAGTACATGTAGTCTGTCCGCAACGGGTTTTCACAATTCTTACAGGTCATGTATTCAGGTCTTTTCGGATGAGGTGCTCCAGATCCCCCATATCCTTGAAATCGACGAATTCGCCGTTCTTTATATAGGAAATGCCCCCGGTCTCCTCGCTGACCACCAGGGTAAGGGCGTCGGTGCGTTCGGTAATCCCAACAGCTGCCCTGTGGCGCAGGCCGAAGCGGTTGGGGATGTTGTGCTCCCGGGACACGGGCAGGATCACGCGGGTGGCGATGATATAGTTCCCCTTGATGATGGCTGCCCCATCGTGCAGGGGGCTGTTTTTAAAGAAAATACTCTCCAGGATCGGCTGGTTTACCTCGATCTGCATATCATCCCCTGAGGAGGTGATAAAGTCCAGGGAGGTATCCCGTTCGATCACCAACAGGGCACCTGTGCGGGACCGGCTCATCGACTCACACGCGGCGATCAGGGCCGGCACGTTGAGGTCCGTGGTCATCCCTTCCTCCCTCAGGAACCTGAAATGCCGGGTAAAGCGCCGTTTTTTTGCAAAATTCGTGGAGCCAAGTACCAGCAGGAATTTCCGGATCTCCTGCTGGAAAACAATTATCAGGGCGATCAGGCCCACCTGCATGAAACCCCCGACCATGCTGCTGGTCATGCGCATGTCCAGCAACTCGGTCCCTTTCCAGAAGGCCCAGATTATGACGATGCCGAGAAAGATATTGATGGCCACCGTACCCCGGACCAGTCGGTAGAGGTAATACAAAAGGATGGCTACCAAAAGGATGTCGATCAGGTCCGTAACCCCAATGTCGAGAAAATTAAGAAAATCCAATCCTTCCGGCTTTTTGTAAAATTAGAAAAATTAACCCAACCGCTCTTTACCTGTTTTCCACAAGGGCTTCCCGGAGCTGTATGCACTCCCGGGCTTCCTTTACATCGTGAACCCTCAGGATATCAGCCCCTCCCTCCAGGGCCACCATATGCAGGGCTGTGGTGCCGTTCAACGCCTCCCCGGGCGTCACCCCCAGCGTCTTGTGGATCATCGATTTTCGGCTGACCCCGATCAGCAATGGGGCGTCCAGGCTTTTGAAAGCGCTCAGCCCGCCCAGGAGGGTAAAGTTCTGTTCCCTCGTTTTGGCAAACCCGAACCCTGGGTCGGCAATCAGGTCCGTAATCCCCAGTTCCCTTGCGGCTGCAAGGCGCCCGGAGAAAAAATAGAGGATGTCCGTAATCAGGTTTTCGTACACCGTTTCACGCGTCATGGTTTGGGGCGTGCCCCTCATGTGCATCATCACATAGGGCACCTGCCGCTCTGCGATCAGGGGGAGCATCCGCTCATCCCTCAGGCCGGCACTGATGTCGTTTACCATACAGGCCCCGGCATCCAGGGCCTCCCGGGCCACTTCGGACCGGAATGTATCCACGGAGATCAGGGTTTTGGGAAATTCTTCAAGAATCCCCTCTACCATGGGGATGACGCGTTTGAGTTCTTCGGTTTCGGATACGTCAGGGGCCCCCGGGCGGGAACTGTACCCCCCCACGTCGATGAAATCCGCCCCCTCTTTCAGCATGGCCTCCGCCCTTTTGAGCCCAAGGTAGGGATCCCAGTATTTCCCCCCGTCGTAAAAGGAGTCCGGGGTGGAGTTCAACACCCCCATAACCCTGGGGGAAGTGAGGTCCATGAGCTCCCCTTTGCAGCAAATCGTCATAAATCGGTACCTTTATTCTGTTGTTAAGACCACATAAAATGGTACTTTTGGCCGGGGTCCTCCCCGGCGGGAAATTACACAAATTCTATGAAGGAAACACTCCGGGATTATGATGCCGTGGTCGGACAGTGCCGGGCACTGTTTGAAAAAAAAATGAAGGATTATGGAGCCGCATGGCGCATCCTGCGGCTGCCTTCGCTCACCGACCAGATCTTTATCAAAGCCCAGCGCATACGCAGTATACAGGAAAAGTCTGAACGCAAGGTCGCGGAGGGGGAGCGCCCGGAATTTATCGGGATTGTCAATTATTCCGTCATGGCACTGATCCAGCTGGAAAAAGGGGTGGTGGAGATGCCGGATCTCGAAACTCCCGAGGCACTGCAACTCTACGATTCGAAAATTGCGGAGACCCGGGCGCTGATGGAGGCCAAGAACCACGACTACGGGGAGGCCTGGAGGGATATGCGCGTCAGCTCGCTCACAGACTTGATCCTGCAGAAACTCCTCCGGGTCAAACAGATCGAGAACAACCAGGGCGTCACCCAGGTAAGTGAGGGGGTGGATGCGAACTACCAGGACATGATCAACTACGCGGTTTTCGCCCTGATCCACCTGGGGGAAGAAACTGTGGAACAAACCAATCCCAAATCATGAAGTACTTCGTCCAACTCTGCCGCCTCGTGGTGGGTGTCCTTTTTATCATCAGCGGCCTGATCAAGCTCAACGACCCGCTGGGTTTCTCTTTTAAACTGGAGGAATATTTCAGTCCCGCCGTCCTGGATTTGCCTTTCCTGGAACCCTATGCCCTGGCTATTTCCCTGTTTGTGGTCATCCTGGAGGTGATCCTGGGGGTAACCCTCCTGCTTGGGTACCAGATCCGCCTGACCCTGTGGACCCTGCTGGGCACCATTGTCTTTTTCACCTTCCTGACCTTCTATTCGGCCTATTTCAACAAAGTGACCGACTGCGGCTGTTTTGGGGATGCGGTTAAGCTTACCCCATGGCAGTCATTTGGAAAGGATGTGGTCCTGCTGGTGCTCATCCTGGTCCTGATCTGGGGCCGTAAGTACCTGAATCCCCTGGGATCCGCTGCTTTCAGGCTGGGGACTACCCTGGCCGCCCTCCTGGCGTGCGTCTGGTTCGGGAACCATGTACTGAACCACCTTCCCGTGGTGGATTTCCGCCCGTACCGGGTGGGGGCCAGCATCATGGAGGGGATGGAAATCCCTGCCAACGCCCCGAAACCCGTTTACGAGTACGACTGGAAATTCAATGTGGGCGGGGAAGAGAAGGTAATTACCACCCTTGGGGAATATCCAGAGGTGGATGGGGAATTTATTGGCCTTGAAGGCACCCGGGAGATCCAGGCCGGCTATGAACCGCCCATACACGATTTCACCATGGAATACAATGGGGTGGACCTCGCTTCTTCCATCCTGCAACGTCCAAATGTCCTGCTGGTGGTTGCCTATGACCTGGGAAAAAGCAGGATGGAGGCCTTTGAAGCGATCAGTGCGCTGACGGATTCTGCCCTGGCAAGGGGATACTCTGTAGTGGGCCTTTCCGCCTCCTCCCGGGAGGAGACCTCTGCCCTCAGGGACCGGTATGGCCTGGAATTCCCCTTTTATTTTACCGACATGACGGCCCTGAAGACCATTGTCCGCTCCAACCCGGGGGTCTTGCGGCTGGAAAAGGGCACCATTGTCCAAAAACTCCACTATAACGACCTGTCTGAGCTTAAAATCCCGGAACTGCCTGAGGGAGCCCGCTACCTCGAACCGCTTAAGAAAAGCCTTGACAGCATCCAGCTGCTGGACCAGAAATACCGAAGTAACAATATGACCCCCGAGGATATGGGCAAACAGTGGCAGCTCGACCAGCAGAACATGGCCTATATCGATTCGGTCATGGCCCGCTATGGCTACCCGGGCAAAAGCCTGGTAGGGGACCCGACAAACCTGGCGGCCTGGTATGTGATCCAGCATTCAGACCGGATTGACGAATTCCTTCCGCAGATAGAAATAGCTGCGGCAACCGGAGAACTGCCTTTCGGGCTCTATGCCGCCATGCTGGACCGTTCCCTTTCGAACCAGGGCCTGCCGCAACGCTATGGCACGCAGGCCATGACCTACTTTTGGGGCACGCCGGAAGAGGTCAGTCTGATCTGGCCGATTGAAGATCCCGGGCGCGTCAATGAGCGCAGGAAAGAAGCCGGATACAGCCAGACGGTTGAAGAATACGCCCTTGACATTCTCGATGGCGCCCCCTACCGGGAGTATACCCTGGAGGAAGTCCGGGAATTTCAGGAACGCCAAAAACAAATACAAGCTGAATTATGAGAACAAAAATCGTTGCAGGGAACTGGAAAATGAATATGGACAAGGCGGGGACCAAAGCCCTGTTATCAGATCTGGTGGCGAAACTTCCGCAAACCAGCACCACGGTGATGGTTGCCCCCGCCTTTGTGAACCTGCCCGCCGCCGTGGAACAGCTCAACGGGCTGCCCGTGGAGGTGGCCGCCCAGAACATGCACTATGCGGACAACGGGGCCTTCACCGGGGAGGTTTCCGCCGACATGCTTTTGTCCATAGGGGTGCAGACCGTTATCCTGGGGCACTCGGAACGACGGGCCTATTTCAAGGAGGACGATGCCCTGTTGTCCAAAAAGGTGGCCAAGGCCATCGAGAAGGGGATGAAGGTCATCTTCTGTTTCGGGGAGGAACTGGCGGACCGCTATGACAAAAGGCATTTTGAGGTGGTGGACCGCCAGCTGAAAAATGGGCTGTTCAGCCTGCCGGAAACGGCCTGGAAACAACTCATCCTGGCCTATGAGCCCGTCTGGGCCATCGGGACGGGGGAGACAGCCAGCCCGGAACAGGCCCAGGAAATGCACGCCTTTATCCGCAAGCAAGTCGCCGCCGCCTATTCGGAGGCCGTTTCCGCTGAGGTATCTATTTTGTATGGCGGGAGTGTGAAACCGGCCAACGCCAAAGAGATCTTCTCCAAGCCTGATGTGGACGGGGGGCTGATCGGGGGGGCTTCGCTCCAGGCAGATGATTTCCTCGCCATTGTCAGGGCCTTTGACTGAGCAGGTATGAAATACATCCGGTGCATCCTCGAACTGGAACCGCCCCAACCGGCCACTGAGATTTTTATTGCCGCCCTTTCGGAACTCGGCTTTGAGTCCTTTGAGGAAACCGATCAGGGACTAAAGGCGTATATACAGGAACCCTTTTGGGACGAAGGCGCTTTTCTGGCCCTCCCGTACCTGAAGAGCACCGCCTGGGAGGCCCGCTGCCGCTGGGAGGTGGTGGAGCCTGAAAACTGGAACGCCGTCTGGGAGCGCGACTATACCCCGATCGCCGTCCGGGACCAATGCCTGGTGCGTGCGCCCTTCCATACGCCTCCCCCGGGAGGGGTCGCTTTCGATATCGTCATTGCCCCGAAAATGAGTTTCGGCACCGGCCACCACCAGACTACCCGCCTGATGCTCGACTTCCTCCTGGACCTTCCCGTCGGGGGGGCTTCTGTCCTGGATGTCGGCACGGGTACCGGGGTCCTGGCCATCCTTTGTGGCATGCGGGGAGCCCGCTCCGTTACGGCCATCGACATCGATCCCTGGTCTTATGAGAATGCCATGGAAAATGCCACGCGCAACGGCCAGCCGGGGATCGAGGTCATGTCCGGTTCCATGGAACGGGTCACCGAGAGGGAGTTCGACGTGGTCCTGGCAAATATCAACCGCAACGCCCTCATCGATCTGATGCCCCAACTGGCGGCCTCCCTCACCGACAAAGGCGTGTTGCTGATCAGCGGCTTTTACAGGGAGGACCTTCCCGCGCTCACGGAGGCTGCAGGTGCCAGGGGCCTGGTCTTCCAAGGTTTCCGTGAGGAAGACTCCTGGACGGCCGCCCATTTCGAAAAAGGGTACCCTGAGGCCTGATTCCAGGGTGCTCCCGGTGGTGTCGGGCCCCCTTCAGGAACCCGGTTTGGCAAGGGTCAGGGGCCAAAGGAAAAAATTACTATATTCGTATCAAAGCCTTTCATTATGAGTACGAAAGAACGCTTAGAGGAATCCCTGCTGGTCGATGAAATGGAGAAGGATCTCAATGAGATCGTCCTCTTTAATGATGATGTCAATACGTTTGACCATGTGATCCAGACCCTTATCGACGTATGCGAGCACACCCCGGAACAGGCCGAGCAGTGTTCCCTGATCGTCCACTATAACGGGAAATGTACGGTAAAGACAGGGGAATTCAGTGACCTCAAGCCGCGCTGCACGCGCCTGCTGCAGGCGGGCCTGAGCGCAGAAATCCTCTGAATCCCAGAATGCCGGGGTGTATTCGCCCGGGTTTTGTCTTAGGTAAGCATGTTGCATTCGCATGCTTTTTTTGTGCCTTCTTATGCAATTTCACAATGCCTTCCGGGGTATAAATGCTATCTTCCATAACCTATGCAGAGAGAAACTACCGCCAAAATGAACACCTCCTACACAGTGCTGATCAGCCTGATCGTGGCACTGGGGGGCTTTTTACTGGGCTTTGACAGTGCGGTGATCTCCGGGGCCGTCCGCGGGATCACCGTCTATTTTGAAATGACCGAATGGATGCTCGGTTTTGCGGTAGGGTGCGTGGTTTTCGGCGCCATGGCCGGGAATTTGCTGGCCGGCCCTTTGAGCGACCGCTTTGGCCGCAAGCGCGTGCTGATTGTGGTGGCGGCCCTCTTTACGATCTCAGCCACCTGGTCCGCCCTGGCCACGGGATATACCGAATTCATCATCGCCCGGATCATAGGGGGTATTGGCATAGGCGGGGCGATCCTGATCGCCCCGGTCTACATAGCGGAAATCGCCCCCCCCCGGTTGAGGGGCAGCCTGGTCTCCTTTAACCAGCTCAATATCGTGATCGGGATCTCGGTGGCCTATTTCTCCAATTATTTCCTGGTCAACATGGGGGATGAGAGCTGGCGGTGGATGCTCGGGGTGGAAGCCATCCCGGCCCTGATCTATTTCCTGGCCCTTTTCACAGTGCCCAAAAGCCCCAGGTGGCTGATCCAGAAATTGAACAACGTTCCCCTCGCCCGGAAGATCCTCGTGAAAATCGGGGGGGAGGCCTACGCCGATGTGACCATCGAAGAAATAAAACGGGGCCTTCACTCGGAAGAGGCGAAGGGCAAGCTTTCGGATCTCCTGAAGTCAAAGTACGCGACCATTATGATCATCGCCCTGGGGATTGCCTTTTTCCAGCAAATAACCGGGATCAACGCCATCTTCTACTACGCCCCGACGATTTTCGAGCAGGCCGGCGGGAGCACGGACTCCTCTTTTTTACAGGCCATCGTGGTGGGGCTGACCAATCTGGTGTTTACCCTGGTGGCCATCTGGCTGATCGACAAGCTCGGGCGAAAACCCCTGTTGCTCATCGGCACCACATTTATGACCCTTGCCCTGCTGATGGCTACCCTGGCCTTCAACAATGCCACCTATACCTTTAACAGTACCACCCTTTCAAAAGTGGGCGATCCGGAAATCGGGGCGGCCCTTTCCGGCCTGGAAGGGACCTCCTACGGGGGGCAGGCAGAACTCTTCTCGGCTGTGGAGGACCGGCTTGACCCGGAACAGTTCCTGGCCTTCAGGCGCAATGAGATCACGAATTTCATCGATATCAATGCTACCCTCGTGCTGATCGCGATCCTGCTCTATGTGGCCTCCTTTGCCATTTCGCTGGGGCCGGTCATGTGGACTTTGATATCCGAAATCTTCCCGGGCAAAATAAAGGGGATCGCCATTTCCGTGGTGGGCTTTTTCAATTCCCTTGTCAGTTTTTCAGTGACCCAGGTGTTCCCATGGGAGCTTTCCAACCTGGGGCCCACGATGACGTTCCTCATTTACGCCATCCTTTCCTTCCTGGCCATCCTCTTTGTGAAGCGCTATGTCATTGAGACCAAGGGAAGGACGCTGGAAGAGGTCGAAGAATTGCTGATCCGGAAGTAACCGGCACGGGAGGTGAGGATGGGAAGGCCTATGGGTCTGCGGTCCTTGTCCGGGGGTGTCTCAGCCGTGCCATTGGGAAGCCAAGAAGTAAATTGATATACACAATAAATCAGTATGAGTAAAAAAGTATATGTAGGGAAAAACCCGTATCATCAGGGGGAAGGGTCCGTAGAGGGGAGTCAGGTGGAACTCGAGGGGGAGGTTTTCTTTAAAATTGCCAACAGCAATTTGATGCGCCCGTTTTTTATGAGCGTGGTGAGTGACTCCAACCACTGGATGTTCATCTCCAGCAATGGCGGACTGACGGCAGGGAGGAAAAACAGCGAATACGCCCTGTTTCCCTATTACACGGATGATAAAATTACGGAAGGAGCAGGGGTCACGGGCCCCAAAACGATC
This sequence comes from uncultured Robiginitalea sp., assembly GCA_964624565.1. Taxonomy (GTDB): domain Bacteria; phylum Bacteroidota; class Bacteroidia; order Flavobacteriales; family Flavobacteriaceae; genus Robiginitalea. The sequence continues at coordinate 769 of CAZUZE010000075.1, read as the reverse complement.
ATCCGCCTTGAGGCGGATGGGAAATACTATTTGTGGGAGCCTTTTTCCGACCTGCAGAAGGGGGTGTATTCGGTGGAGCGGAACCTCTATAAGAACACCTATTGCAACAAGCTCATTTTTGAGGAGGTCAACAAGGACCTCGGGCTTGTGTTCCGCTATCAGTGGAACTCCTCGAACCTTTTTGGATTTGTCAGGAAAGCGACCCTGGTCAATACGGGGAAGGCTCCGGTGCAGGCAGAGGTCCTTGACGGGTTCCAGAATATCCTGCCCTACGGGGTCAACACGGATCTGCAGAACAACCGCAGCAACCTGGTGGATGCCTACAAAAAAAACGAACTCGAGCCCGGGGAAGGCCTCGGGATCTACAGCCTGAGTGCCATCATCGTGGACAAGGCAGAACCGAGCGAATCCCTCAAGGCAAATGTGGCCTGGTCCCTCGGGCTGCAAAACCCGCAGTACCTGATTTCCTCCCGCCAGCTCGACGCCTTCCGGGCAGGGGATCCGCTGCGGCCTGAAACGGATGTACGGGGGGAAAAGGGGGCCTATTTTACCGTGTCCCGCCTGGAGCTCACCCCCGGGGGGGAAGCGAGCTGGATGCAGGTGGCCAACGTGAACCAGGGCCCATCGGACATCGAGGCCCTGCTCGCGCAGCTTGGCAACCCCAAAGCCCTGGAGCAAAGGGTGCTGCAGGACGTGGAAGCCGGGACCCGCCGCCTGATCGCGCTGACGGCTGCCGCTGACGGCCTGCAACTGGGCCGCGACAACCTCC
>CAZUZE010000074.1:0-9179 GCA_964624565.1 uncultured Robiginitalea sp. | reverse complement strand
ACCGGTACGTCGGGGTGGAGTTTCCGAAGCACACCGCACTGGAGGTAGGAGGGGCGAAAATCGAATCCCCACTGTGAGATGCAGTGGGCCTCATCCACGGCGATCAAACAGACGGGGAGTTCCTTAAGCCTGCTGATGACCAGCTCATGCTGCAACCGCTCCGGGGAGAGGTACAAAAGGTCGTATTTTCCAAAAACCACATTGTCCAGAAGCCGGATCAAATCCTCCGGGCGCTGTTTCCCCGAGAGGCTGAGTGCCCGTATCCCCCGCCCCTGAAGGTCCTTAACCTGGTCCTCGATCAGGGCCAGGAGGGGGGAAATCACCACGCAGACGCCAGGCAGCAGCACCGCCGGGATCTGGTAACACAGGGACTTACCCCCCCCGGTGGGCATCAGGGCTATTGCGTCGCGCCCCCCGAGAACAGCCTCGATGATGCGGCCCTGGGACCCCCGGAATTCCGGGTATCCCCAATGGGTTTTAAGTACTTCTTCGGGTGACTGTTTCATCGTGCTATGCTAACATGGCCAATACCTGTGAAACCCGGTCTTCAATGGTGCCAGGTTCGAGGGAATCCACCTGATACCCGAATTTCCGATAGGCAGCCTCCAGGGAATCGTGGATCCCGCAAGCCTGCTCAAAACTCTCCATTCGTTCGTTGTCCCGGGCATAGATCTCCCGCCAGGGGGGCAGCAAAAGGACCCGGTCATAGCGGTGCAACCTGCAGGGATCGGTAAATTCGGCGTCGTAGGCCTGGCCAAAATAATCCATATAGCCCAGGACATCGGGTATCCCCCGGTCGTAAAATACGGGGCTTACCTGCAATTTCGATGCATCTTCAAACTGTGCGATGCGCTCCCGAAGCAGCATCCGGTTAAACCCGAGGGGGTCTTTTACGAACTCGAGGGGGTTGGTCAAGGCGCTGTTTTCCTGTTCTTTCGCCTCCAGGGTCATCTCCCTGATGATTTCGTGGAAGCAGTGATAGCCCAGGCGTTCCAGCTCTTTGACCAGGGCCGTTTTACCGGTGCCCGGGCCTCCTGTAATAACGGTCCGCTTTCCTGTAAACATAGTTTTTCGCACAGGTGGTAAAGGTACGGAATCCGTCAGGGACCTTCAAAGGACATTCAGCCCTTCCAAGGGCTTTGGTGTTGAAGCCCGGGAAGGCTTTCCACAACGTATTAGTATAAAGTTTGCCGTATATTTGAAAAAAGCAAGACATGGATCAGGATTCCGAAGAATTTTACGGCCGGCTCAGGGAAGAACTGTTAAGGGGGACCGATTGGCCGGCTACCTACCTCTATAAGTTTATCGTCCCATCGGATTCGGATAAAATGGACAGAATTGAGGCGATCTTTGACAATACGGGCGCGGTCATCGAAACCAAGAAGTCCAAGAAAGGAAAATATACAAGCCTTTCAATCACCGTACACATGGAAAACCCGGATGAGGTTATCGAAAAGTACATACAGGTGGGGAAGGTAGAGGGCGTGATTTCGCTTTGATATGGTAATCTCGTTTAATTTTGGTAATTTGCACCCCGGCAGCTGAGCCGAACTTTTTTTAGCTAACCCACCTATCCTCTTCATTTGAACGCAGTAGAAAACCTCGAGTACAATACCGAACGCCCTCATTTACACATCCCGGAATACGGCCGGCACTTTCAGAAAATGGTCGATTATGCCCTTGGCATAGAAGACCGGGAGGAGCGCAACCGCGTGGCCCAGGCCATTATCAGCCATATGGGCAATATGCAGCCCCACCTGAGGGATGTCCCGGATTTTCAGCATAAGCTGTGGGACCAGCTTTTTATAATGTCGGATTTCAAACTCGACGTGGATTCGCCTTACCCGATCCCGAGCAAGGAGCTCCTTCAGCAGCGGCCGGATCCCCTGGAATACCCCCAGAACTTTCCGAAATACCGCTTTTACGGCAACAACATCAAGCGGATGATCGACCAGGCCATACAATGGGAAAAAGGGGACAAGCGCTCAGGGCTGGAATTTGCCATCGCCAACCACATGAAAAAGTGCTACCTGAACTGGAATAAAGACATGGTGGACGACAAGGTCATATTCAACCACTTGTTTGAATTGAGCAACGGCGAAATCGACCTGGCCACCGATGGGGAAAACCTCACTGAAAGCGACCAGTTCCTGAACCTGAAACAGCGCGCCGTCCGCACGAACCGACCCGTATCCAATAAAAAGGGCAATCGGACCGTTCGTACTAAAAAACGGTACTAATCCATGGGAACATTTATTATTGAAGGAGGGCACCAACTCCATGGGGAAATCACCCCCCAGGGAGCCAAAAACGAGGCCCTTCAAATTCTTTGTGCGGTACTCCTCACTCCCGAAACGGTAACCATACACAATATCCCGGACATCCTCGATGTCAATAAACTCATCAGCATCCTCGAGGACCTGGGGGTAAAAATCCAGAAAAAGGGGAAGGGGTCCTATACCTTCCGCGCGGACGACATAAACCTGGAATACCTGCAGTCCGAGTCCTTTAAAAGGGACGGGCGCGGGCTCCGGGGGTCGATCATGCTGGTCGGGCCCATGCTCGCCCGTTTCGGACAGGGGTTTATTCCCAAACCGGGAGGGGACAAGATTGGCAGGCGGCGCCTCGACACCCATTTTGAAGGTTTCGTAAAATTAGGGGCCAAGTTCAGGTACAACCGGGAAGAGCACTTTTTTGGCGTGGAAGCCAAGCGGTTAAAGGGTACCTACATGCTCCTGGACGAAGCTTCCGTCACCGGGACGGCCAACATCGTGATGGCCGCCGTCCTTGCAGAAGGGACCACCACCATTTACAATGCGGCCTGCGAGCCCTACCTGCAGCAGCTCTGCAAGATGCTCAACAAGATGGGGGCCCGGATCTCAGGGATCGGGTCGAACCTGCTGACCATCGAGGGGGTCGAATCCCTGGGCGGGACCGAACACCGGATGCTCCCCGATATGATTGAAATCGGGAGCTGGATCGGCCTTGCCGCCATGACCCAGAGCGAGCTGACCATCAAAGGCGTAAGTTGGGAAAACCTGGGCCTGATCCCGTCGGTTTTCAACAAGCTGGGGATCCGGCTCAAAAAGAAAGGGGATGACATCCTTATCCCCGCACATACCAGGGGCTATGAAATACAGAACTTTATTGACGGGTCCATCCTGACCATTGCAGATGCCCCCTGGCCGGGACTCACCCCGGATTTGCTCAGCATCATCCTCGTCGTGGCCATACAGGCCAGGGGGGAGGTCCTGATACACCAGAAGATGTTTGAAAGCAGGCTGTTTTTTGTGGACAAGCTTTTGGATATGGGCGCGAAGATCATCCTTTGCGATCCGCACCGCGCCACGGTGATCGGACATGATTTTAAATCCAACCTGAAGGCGACCACCATGGTATCCCCGGATATCCGGGCAGGGGTATCCCTGCTCATAGCCGCCTTATCGGCCAATGGGACCTCCACCATTCACAACATCGAACAGATCGACCGGGGGTATGAGGCGATCGATACCCGCCTGAGGGCCATAGGGGCCCGTATAACCCGGGTATAACCGGGGACGGCAGCCCCTGCGCACCACCCGGGAGCATCCCCTTATTTTTCTTCCAGCGTTCCATCGGGATAGCGGGCAAATCGCCCTTTTTCCCTGGAGTGCACGTTGTCGGGATAGGGCCAGGGCCAGCCCCCGAAGTGGGTCAGCCGGTATTCCTCCATGGCCTGCTGGATTTCCTCCTGCCGGTTCATCACAAAGGGGCCGTACCTGGCCACGGGCTCGGCAATCGGTTTTCCCTCCAGCCACAAAAAGCGCCCGGCCTGAGATCCTGTTGCCAGCGCGACAGCCTGTGAAGGAAGCCGTGCGCCCCATCCGGGCTTCAGGGACTGCTCCCCGATCTGGATCGCAGAACCTTCCAGGGCGAAAATCCTCCTGTTGCTCCCGGCTCCTGCGGCTGGGAGTTCAAATTGCGCCCCGGCCTCCATGTCCACCAGGGCAATGACCACAGCGTTTTCCGGGGATGCGGCCCAGGAATCCGGGGGCGGGGCAGGGGCTGCCTGACCGCGGAAGGTACCGGCAATAAGCCGAAGGGTCCACCCCTTTCCTGAAATGAGGGGGATGTCTTCCTTCCAGAGCATTTTAAAATGCGGGTCCGCCAGCTTTTTGGAGGCGGGCAGGTTGAGCCAGATCTGAAACAACTCCAGCGTGTTGGGAGCATCTTCCCGCAATAGGGGGAACATCTCGGAGTGTTGAACCCCCCTCCCGGCCGTCATCCATTGCACGTCCCCGTTCCCGAAGCGGGCCGAAGCCCCCAGGGAGTCCGAGTGATCGCAATACCCTCTGGTCACGATGGTAATGGTCTCAAAACCCCTGTGGGGGTGGGAGGGGAACCCGGGGATGGTGGTCCCGTGGTACATCCGCCACCCATCCCGGAGGGTGAAGTCATTTCCAAGGGGCCTCCCGGAAAGGGAGGCATCGGGCCCCATCTGTGGATTGCCCCTGGGGTAGTGGTCCAGGTGGTGGACGCAGAAGAGGTAGGGATCTTCAGTTTCCCAGGGGAACCCTAAAGGGAAAAGCTCTGTGGAATTGCTCATTCGAATAGAGGTTAAGGTGATTGCTTGGGCGCATCGTTGATTTCAATCCAGTTGTTTTCGGGGTCCTTCAGATAAATCTGTCGGACCCCATCTGCCCGCAGGGTTACTGCCCCTTTCGTCCCGGGCCAGTCCCAATAGGGTATCTGAAGTTTATCCAAATGGGCTATAAATGCCTGCAGGTCTGTTGTCGAGAGGCAAAGGTGTTCGCTTTTACGGTCCTGCGCGGGCACAGATTCCTTTCGAATCAGATGCAGCTGGGTATTCCCCTGAATTACAAACCACCTGAATCCCTCAGGCTCTGAAGGGTGCGGGATTTCCTTTAGCTGCAGGGCCTCTGCGTAATAGTCTCCTACGGATTTCAGGTCCTGGACTTCGAGGGCAAAATGATCGTAGGTAAATTCAAATTCCTGAGCCCCGAGTCGCAGGGTGGTCGCAGCTAAAATAAAGAACAGCAAACTAGTGGTTCCCGGGCGCAAGAATAGCTTCAGCAGTGTCATGGGTATTCGGGGGGCACTAATCAAAATCCAGTCTTTTATGGGAACCATCGCAATAGGGCTTTTTATCAGATGCGCCACATCGGCAAAGCGCAACATTCCCGCCATCTGTTTGGGTGATCTGGCCTGCGACCCTGATTTTTACATTGCCGCTGACCAATAGGGGGCCTCCCGCGAGCACGTTAATTTCAACCGCCTCAGCCGTGGGATCCGCGTCCTGATCCCTATCCTTTTCCCGGTAGGTAAGGGCACCTGATGGACATTTTCGGATTTGATCCTTTAAAGCTTCAATCGTTGCGGCCTCGGGGCGAATCCAGGGTTTTTCTCCCGGGTGATATACCTCGGGCAGCGTTTTTACGCAGATCTCGGAGTGGATGCATTTGCCCGGTTTCCAGACCACGCTGAACCCATCCTTATCGTAGTGTTTTGTAATTTCTTTTTTGTTCATTCAGGCGATATTGATTCCTTTTAAGACGAGCTCTTTCCATTCCGGGTTGCGCTTGAGGTAGAGGGCGACAAAAGGGCAGAGTGGGATCAGGGTCAACCCCTGTCGTTTGATATCCCGCAGGGCAGCGGCGATAAGCGCAGTGCCTATGCCCATGCCAGATAGCGAATCGGGGACCTCCGTATGGGTTAGATAAATTTTGTCTTTTGCCCGTATGTACTCCACCCGTGGCCTTTCCGACCCCACATGGAATTCATACCGGCGTTTGTCCGCATTGTCGATCAGGTCGTAGTCCAATTTCATCAGTCCTCAATTTCAATTGGGGGAGGCCCCTCGGGGATCATGGGTTCATAAACTGTGGAGCCTTTTCGTTCCCGGAATTCGGCCTTTACCTTTTCCACAAGGGACGGATTCTCAAAAAGGTCCACCATGGTCATCCCCATGGCCTTAGCGGCATAGAGCATTCCTTTGTGGCCGATACTCATCCCGCCACAGGCGACCACGGCCCAGGAATGCCAGGGGGTGTCCTTCGGGGCCACCGTAACCCCGAGGTTGATGTTCGCCACATTCCAGCTGACGTCCCCGACGTCCGTGGACCCCCCGCCCGGATGTTCCTCCGTTTCCTTTAACGGCAGGATGGCGCTGTCCATCCCCACCTGCGGTTTGCCCGTGGCTTCCTGGATTTTTTTCCCGAATTCCGTCTCGGCCTCCGTGTAGGCAATCGGGCCGAGCAGTTCGAGGTTTTTCTGCATGATTTCCCCCCCGGCCCGGTTTACGAGGACCTCGTAAATGCCGGAGATAAGCGAAATCTTGTAATCCACATCCGCCATGATGGCGGCACCTTCCGCCATTTCACGAATGCGTTCATAGACCGTTGTCATCCCGCTTCGCTTCGTGTCCCGGACGCGAACCCAAATCCTGGAGTAGTCGGGCACCACGTTCACCACCTGGCCGCCGTCCTGTATATGGTAGTGGACCCGCACGGTCGGTTTGATGTGTTCCCTGTAATAGTTGATGCCGGTAGTATAGAGTTCGAGGGCGTCTGAGGCACTCCTTCCATTCCAGGGGTCCGCGGAGGCGTGGGCAGCCTGCCCGAAAAATTCCACCTGGAAATCCACAAGGGCCAGGGTACTCTGCACGTCCGCCTCGGTTTGGGCCGCAGGATGCCAGCTGATATTGACATCCACATCATTCCACAGGCCGCTTCGGACCATCCAGATTTTTCCAAAAAACTTTTCTTCCGCAGGGGTGCCCAGGAATTTCACCGTCCCGGACAATTTCCCCGCTTCGATCAGTTCCTTGACCGAAATTGCGGCAGCCAGGCTGGCGGTACCGAAAAGGTTATGCCCGCATCCGTGGCCCGCAGCCCCGGGGTTCAAAGGTTCCTTCTCCGGTTGGGCTTTCTGGGAGATCCCCGGCAGGGCATCGTATTCGCCCAGGATACTGATTACAGGTTGCCCGCTGCCATAGGTGGCCACAAAGGCCGTCGGGATCCCTGCCACCCCCCGTTCCACACGGAAGCCATTCTTTTCCGCATAATCCGCAAGGATGCGGGAGGACCCGGTCTCCTGGAAGGCGGTTTCGGCAAGGGCCCAGATGGAGTCGCTTATGGCGATCAGTTCCTGCTGGTGGCGTTCAATGGAGGCTTCTACCGCCTTTTTGTTTCCCTTGAGCTTCTGTGCCTGGAGGGTGCCGCAGGATACGCAGAAAAGGATCAGTGCTGCGGAGATAATGGTGCGTTCTAACATAGCTGGTCTATTGAGATTCTCTAAAGATATCAAAAATACCAGCTTCTAGCCGCATTGAAAAAAGCACCTGGAAAACTTCGAAATCAGCCCAGCGCCTCCTTGTAGGTTTGCAGGCAGCGCTCCCTCGCCATCTTGTGGTCGACCATTTTTTCGGCGTACCGGTCGGTTCCGAATTCGGGGACCCAGGTTTTGATGTAGGCGTGGTCCGGGTCGAATTTGTCCACCTGGGTCATCGGGTTGAAAATCCTGAAGTAGGGGGCGGCATCGACGCCGCTTCCAGCCGCCCATTGCCAGTTCCCCACATTGCTGGAACATTCGTAGTCCAGTAATTTCTCCGCAAAATAGGCCTCCCCCCAGCGCCAGTCGATCAGCAGGTGTTTGCAGAGGAAGCTGGCGACAAGCATGCGGACCCGGTTGTGCATGTATCCGGTTCTATTGAGTTGGCGCATCCCGGCGTCGACCAGGGCGTATCCGGTTTCGCCATTTTTCCATTTCTCGAATTCCTCCTCCTGGTTTCGCCAGCGGATCCGGTCGTATTGCTTTTTGAAGGCTTCGGTGGGGGTATGCGGGAAATGCCAGAGGATTTGCATAAAGAACTCCCGCCAGATCAGTTCATTCCAGAAGGTCTCGTTCTCGGGCTCCAGTGCCTTCCGCAGGACCTTGCGGATTGAAACCGTGCCAAACCTCAGGTGGGGGCCCAGGCGGGAAGTGCCCTCCATTGCCGGGTAATTCCGGGTTTGCTCGTAATTGCGGACCAAAGTCGGTTCGAGGTTGTAGTCGGGGATGTTTGTTTCGGAAGGGCGAAAGCCGAGTTGCTCAAGGCTAAGAGAAGGGAGGGGTTCCCCCTTAAGGAGCTGATCCAGAAGGTTTTCAGACGGGAAGGAGGAGGGCGCGCCGGAGGCCCGGAGGGCCTCCTTCCACCTGTTCCTGTAGGGGGTGTAGACCACATAAGGCCCCCCGTCGTCTTTGGTGATTTCGTCCATTTCGTAGATCACCTGATCCTTGAAAGTGGCAAATCCGATGCCGGCCGATTGCAGGTATTCCCCCACGTCTTTATCGCGTTTTCGGGCATAGGGCTCGTAATCCCGGTTTGTGTAGACCTCCTTTATGTTCCAGGAGGCGGTGAGCTCCTTGAATACTTCAAGTGGGGACCCATGGTACATGGCCACCCCGCTTTGCCAATCCCTCTTAAGGGAGGTATTCAGCGCGTGTACCTTGTTATGGATAAACGAGAGCCTGGCGTCATCCGCGGGCAATTCCTTAAGGATTTCCCGGTCAAAAATAAAGACCGGCAAAACGGGGTACCCGGATTTCAGTGCGTGGCAGAACCCTGCATTGTCCTCAAGCCTGAGGTCCCTGCGAAACCAGAATATGGCAACCTCTTTTTTCAATCAACTGATGTTTAGGGTGGAAATTCCCCCGTCGACCCCCAAAACCTGGCCTGTCATCCAGCTGCTTTCCCCACTCAGGAGAAATGCGGCCATATGGGCGATATCCCCAGGGGTACCGACCCGCTTCAGGGGATGGCGCTCCGCCATTTTTTCCTGTTTCTTTTCATTGTTCAAAAGGCGGGAGGCCAGGGGGGTATCTACCAGGGAGGGCGCAATGACGTTTACCCTGAGGGTCGGGGCGGTTTCGGCCGCCAGGGCCCGTGCAAACCCTTCAATGGCACCCTTGGCGGCTGCCACGCTCGTGTGAAAGGGCATGCCGCTCCCCACGGCCACCGTGCTGAAAAAAACCAAACTGGCACCCGGGTTGAACCTGGGCATGATCTCTTTGAGGATTCGGACCAGGCCCATGAAATTGAGTTCCAGGTCCTTTTCGAAGGTTTCCGGGGTCAGCATCCGGAAGGGCTTCAGGTTGATGCTGCCCGGGCAGTACACAAAGCCGTCAAGGGAATCGGGCAG
>CAZUZE010000073.1:7388-9180 GCA_964624565.1 uncultured Robiginitalea sp. | reverse complement strand
CGAAGCGGGGACCAGGTGGAGATCATCACTTCGGACAATGCCAAGCCCAACCAGAACTGGCTGGACTACGCCACCACGGCCCGGGCCCGTTCCAAAATACGTTCGTCCCTGAGGGAGGAGAAAAAGGAGGTCGCCGTGGAGGGCAAGGAAATACTGAGGCGGAAACTCAAGTCGCTGAAAGTTACCCTCAACGAGGACGTGGTCAACAAGATGGTGGTGTACTTCAAGCTCAAAACGAGCCTGGACCTCTTTTACAGGGTGGGCAACGGGGCCATTGACAATACCCATATCCGGGAGTTCACGGCTTCCTACAACAATGCCTTCCTCAACTTTTTCAAAAACCGGATACGCCGGAAGGGAACTCCGGAGGGGATCGACCGGGATGAGATTACCGTGAATTACGACATGCTGGTCTTCGGGAAAGAGGAGGAAAAACTCACCTATACCCTGGCCAATTGCTGCAACCCGATACCGGGGGACGCCGTCTTCGGTTTTGTCACGGTGAATGAAGGGATCAAGGTCCACAAAAAAGACTGCCCGAATGCGATTTCCATGCAGTCCAAATTCGCCTATCGCATCATCTCTGCCAAATGGATCGATTCCTCACAGGAAGAGTTTACAGCCGATATAAGGATGAGCGGCATCGACAATATCGGGCTGATCAATGCGATAACCGATGTGATTTCAGATGAGATGCACGTCAATATGCGAAATATCAACTTCAGCACCGAAGGAGGTACTTTTACGGGCCAGATCAAGCTGGTGGTCAAGAACAATTCCATCCTCAAAAAGCTCCTGTCGAATCTGAAGGAAATTAACGGGATCGATAAGGTGGTACGGATCTGACGCCATTTCCGGTGTCATTTTCAAGGGTAAAACCCTACCCTTTTCCCTTTTTAAATGTACTTTTGTAGTTGGACCGAAAGGAATTCCCAATGAATCGCAAAGACCAGGAAATCGTAAAGAATGTGTTCACCGCCTTCCTCGAGGAAAAGGGGCATCGGAAGACCCCGGAGCGCTATGCGATTTTGCAGGAAATTTACGATAACGACGACCATTTTGATATCGAATCCCTGTATATCAAAATGAAAAACAAGAACTACCGGGTCAGCAGGGCCACGCTCTACAACACGATTGAATTATTGCTGGAATGCAAACTGGTCCGCAAGCACCAGTTCGGGAAAAACCAGGCCCAGTACGAGAAGTCTTATTTCGACCGCCAGCACGACCATGTGATCCTCACCGATACGGGGGAGGTGGTCGAGTTTTGCGATCCCAGAATCGAATCGATCAAAAAAACCATCGAGGAGGTTTTCGACATTCAAATTAACAACCACTCACTCTACTTCTACGGGACACGTAAGAAGAAAGAAGAAGTCACGGACTAACCCAGCCACACCATGCGCGTAGATTTGCTGCTCGGTCTCCAGTGGGGAGACGAGGGAAAAGGAAAGATTGTTGATGTATTAACCCGGGATTACGACATAATCGCACGCTTCCAGGGAGGGCCAAACGCGGGCCACACCCTGGAATTCGATGGGATCAAGCACGTGTTGCACACCATCCCCTCGGGTATTTTTCACAAGAGCGCCGTCAACGTGGTCGGCAATGGGGTCGTCATTGACCCCGTAATCTTTGACCGGGAACTCGAGAAGCTCGAAGGCTTTGATGTGGATGTACAGCACAAGCTGCTGATCTCGCGCAAGGCACACCTGATCCTCCCCACCCACCGGCTTCTGGATGCCGCCTCTGAAGCTGCCAAAGGCAAGGCCAAAATCGGGAGTACCCTGAA
>CAZUZE010000073.1:0-7378 GCA_964624565.1 uncultured Robiginitalea sp. | reverse complement strand
GGCATCGGACCGGCCTATATGGACAAGACCGGTCGCAACGGCCTGCGCGTCGGGGACCTGGAGCTGCCGGACTGGAAGGAAAAATACAATGCCCTGGCCGAGAAGCACCAGGCGATGATCCATTTCTACAACGTCGACATCCAGTATGACCTGAAGGAACTGGAGGCGGAGTTCTTTACTGCCATAGAGCGGCTTCGCGCCCTGAAATTCATCGACAGCGAGGAATACCTGTACCAGGCGATGGCTTCCGGGAAGAAAATCCTGGCGGAAGGTGCCCAGGGCTCCCTGCTCGATATCGACTTCGGCACCTATCCCTTTGTGACCTCCTCCAATACAACCGCCGCCGGCGCCTGCACCGGACTCGGCATCGCCCCCGGGCACATCAAAGAGGTTTACGGGATTTTCAAGGCCTACACCACCCGTGTGGGTAGCGGTCCCTTCCCGACAGAACTCTTTGACGAGGTCGGGGAAACCCTCGGCCGCGTGGGCAACGAATTCGGGGCGACCACAGGCAGGCCCCGCCGTTGCGGGTGGCTCGACCTGGTAGCCCTGAAATACGCCGTCCGTATCAATGGGGTGACCCAGCTGATGATGATGAAAGCTGATGTCCTCAGCGGGTTTAAAACCCTGAAGGTCTGCACGGGGTACCACTATCAGGGAAAACAGATCGAACACCTGCCCTACTCTATAGAAGCCGCCCACCTTACTCCTGTCTACAGGGAGTTCCCGGGCTGGAAAGAAGACCTCACCGGTCTGACCGAAGCTTCCCGGTTGCCCGCCGAGCTCGTGGGGTATATCGAATTCCTAGAGGCCGAACTCGGGGTGCCGATCCGGATCGTCTCCGTGGGTCCGGACCGGAGGCAGACCATCCATCGTTAAAATGTTATTTTTGCAGAAACACCCAAGGTGAAACCCTTCATCCTTTTACTCGCAAGCTTCATACTGATTCCGGGCGCCTGGGGCCAGGATGCGGCCCAGGGCAAAAAAATCACCATCGTCTACGGGGGCAGTTTTACCAAAGATGAGGCGCTCCGCCCGGGCGCCTCGATATTTTCAAAAGACCAGCGGCAGGTACAGTTCGAACACCAGGGGGCGGACCTCTGGTGTGACTATGCCCTGCTGTATCAGAAGGAGAACCGGCTGGAGGCCATCGGCAATGTCAGGCTGAAACAGGGCGATTCCCTCCTGATGACCAGCGGGTATATCGAGTACGACGGCAACGCCAAACTCGCCAAAGCATACGAAGCGGTGCGACTGGCCAATAGCAGCATGACCCTGACCACCGACACCCTCTACTTTGACCGGGAGCGGCAGGAATCCTACTACCGGGACCACGGCAAAATCGTGGATTCCGCCAATGTGCTGACCAGCCGTGTGGGGCGATATTTCATGATCCCGGACAAATACCAGTTCCAGGACAGCGTCCTGATCGAAAACCCGGAATACACCATGGAGTCCAGCCGCCTGGATTACTATACCAAATCCAAGAATGCCTATATGTACGGGCCCTCCACGATTACCGGGGAGACCTACCAGCTCTATTGCGAGCGGGGGTTCTACGACACCCGGGCAGAGCAGGGGTACGGCATAAAGAACACCGAGATCCGCTACAGCAACCGGATCATCGAAGGGGACAGCGTGTATTTCGACAAGGCACGGGAGTTCGCCTCGGCCACCAACAACATCAAAGTCACCGACACCATCAACAAGGGGATCATCCGCGCCCATTACGCCGAAGTGCACCGGGCCAAAGACTCCCTCTTCGCAACCAGGCGTGCGGTTTCGGTAAGCCTGATGGAACAGGATTCGCTCTACATGCACGGGGACACCCTAATGGTCACCGGGGGTCCGGACGCGAGGGTCCTCAGGGCGTTCCGGAATGCCAAATTCTACAAAACGGACATGAGCGGCAAATGTGACAGCATCCATTTTGAGGAGCGCACCGGCCTGACCCAGCTGATCCGCCGCCCGGTCATCTGGAACATGGAAAACCAGATGACGGGGGACAGCATCCACCTGATCAGCGATATGGAAACGGACAAGCTCGACTCCCTTAAAGTCATTGACAATGCCTTTATCATTTCCCAGGACACGGTGGGCTACCGGGGGTTTAACCAGGCCAAGGGAAAGGACCTTTTCGGAAAATTCACAGACAACGAGCTCAAACTCATCGACCTGATCAAGAACACCGAAGTCATCTATTTTATGTACGACGACGATGGGGGCCTTATCGGAATCAACAAAACCAAGAGCAGCAAGATCCGCCTCAGGCTGGAAAAGAGCGACATCGAGGACATCACCTTTATTACCGATCCGGATGGGGACATCACCCCGGACAAGGATTTCCCCATGGAACAGCGGAAACTGGAAGGGTTTATCTGGAGGGGGGATGAGCGCATCCGCTCCCCCGAAGGGATTTTTGACGAGGACGACAACAACCTGGTGCTCCCGGTTATCCGGGGCATTACAGAACCCATCGATCTGGACGCCGCCGAAGGGGAGGAGCCCGGGGAAGAGACCCCTTCCGTTCCGAAGACCGGTAAGCCCTCAAAAACGGGCCAACCAGCCCTTCGAAGGTAATGCCTCTTAATAAAATGAATACCGATTTTCAGGAATATCAGAGCCAGACCACGCCCCACCCCCTCGGCCTGGAGGTGTCCCGGGCCTCGGGCAGCTATATCTACGATGTAAACGGCAAAAGATACCTCGACTTTGTCGCCGGGGTATCAGCCGTATCCCTGGGGCACTGCCACCCGGCCGTGGTCGCCGCGGTGCAGCAGCAGGCTGCCAGGTACATGCATGTGATGGTCTACGGGGAATTTGTACAGGAGCCGGCCCTGAACCTGTGCAGGGAACTTGCCCGGGCTCTCCCCCACCCCCTGCACACCACCTATTTGGTCAATTCAGGGACCGAGGCTATGGAAGGGGCCCTGAAACTCGCCAGGCGGGTCACAGGCCGGTCGGAACTCATCGCGGCCCACAATGCGTACCATGGAAATACCATGGGGAGTTTAAGCCTGATGGACTACGAAAGCCGGAAAGCCCCGTTCCGCCCGCTGATTCCGGATGTCCGCCATATTCCCTTTAACGACCCGGAAGCCCTGGAGGGGATCACCCGAAAAACCGCTGCGGTCGTCCTCGAAACCATTCAGGGGGGCGCCGGGTTCATCCTGCCCGAGAAAGGGTATCTCAGAAAGGTCCGGCAACGCTGCACGGAGGTGGGTGCCCTGCTCATCCTCGATGAGATCCAGCCGGGATTCGGCCGGACCGGGACCCTCTTTGCCTTCGAGCAGTTTGACTGTGTGCCCGATATCCTGGTCATGGGCAAAGGGATGGCCTCAGGCCTTCCCATCGGGGCCTTTACCGCATCCAGGGAACATATGGCCTGCCTCATGGCCGATCCGAAACTGGGGCATATTACCACCTTCGGCGGGAATCCGGTGGTGGCCGCAGCCGCCCTTGCGACCCTCAGCACATTGCAAAAATCCAGCCTGATCCCGGACACCCTGAAAAAAGAAGCGCTGTTTAGGAAACACCTCCTGCACCCGGCCATCAAGGAGGTCCGGGGCCGGGGCCTCATGCTGGCCATGATTATGGAAACGCCCGACCTTGCGGACTACCTGGTCCTCGAGGCCAGGAAAGAAGGCTTGTTGCTTTTCTGGTTGCTCTATGAACCCAGGGCGGTGCGAATCAGCCCCCCGCTCACCCTTTCCGAAGAGGAAATTACCGACGGCTGCAACCTGATCCTGAAGCTGCTGAATGGCTACGCGCAAGGCCCTGTTAACTAATTTGTTGATAAGAAAGGGGTCAGTCAGCATTCAGGGCTGTCTAAAAAAAATATTTTTAAATCCATACGAACAGCATCCAATACGCAGTGTATGGCATTAGACTCCAGTGAACAACCGGGTCCACCGATCGCTAAATTCGAATCCATGCTCAAGACAGACGATGTCTATTTCTTCGACGCAGAGGATTTTGAGGAAATCATCCACCACTATCTGAATCACGGAAAAATATCCCTGGCCAAAAAGGCTATAAAAATGGGGCTGCAACAGCACCCCAATTCGCTGGACATCCGCCTTCTGGATGTTGAAGTGATGGTTTTTGAAAACGACTTTGAGCGGGCAGAACGCGTCCTGGATGAATTGCAGCTCCTGGAGCCCAACAACGAAGAAATCTATGTGCAGCGGGCCAACATACAGTCCAAACAGGACAACCACCTGGAAGCCATAACCCTGCTCCACAAAGCCCTCGAACTGGCCGATGAAGATGTTGACCTGTACTCCCTGCTCGGCATGGAATACCTCTTTATCGACGATTATACGATGGCCCGGAAGTGTTTTAAGCAGTGCCTGGAAGCAGATCCTGAAGACTACGCCTCCCTTTACAATACCATTTACTGCTATGAATTCCTGGATGAGCACGATGGGGCGATCCGTTTTCTGAACACCTACCTGGATACCAACCCCTACTGCCAGATCGCCTGGCACCAGCTGGGCAAACAGTACTATGCGGTTAAAATGTACCCGGAGGCCCTGGCCGCATTCGACTTCGCCATCATCTCAGATGATTCCTTCCTCGGGGCGTACTTTGAAAAGGGCAAGGTGCTCGAAAAACTGGGACGGTACGAGGAGGCAATTGAAAACTACACCACCACCACCGAACTGGAAGACCCGACCTCCCATGCCTATCTGCGGATCGGAAAGTGCTACGAGCGCCTGGACCGCCCCGACAAGGCGCGCTATTATTTCTACCTCACGGTCCACGAAGACCCCTTGCTGGACAAGGGTTGGCTCGCCATCACTGATCACTACCTGAAGCAGAAAGACTACCTCAAGGCCCAGGAATACATCGACAAGGCCCTGAGCATCGACGGGGAAAATGCCGTGTACTGGAAACGCTCCGGGATCATCCACAAGGCACTGAAACAGGTGCACGAAGCAGACTTTGCCTTTAAACAGGCAACCGAGCTCGGCAACTACGAGGAAGACACCTGGCTGCACTGGGCGGAGATCCTCAGCGAATGCGACGAACTGGATGCCGCGGAGGTCGTCCTGCTGCAGGGGGTGGAATTCCATCCGGAATCCGCCGAACTACAGTATCACCTGGCCGGGGTATACCTCAGGCAGCACTCCCCTGACAAAGGAAAAATCACCCTGGAAAAGGCGCTGAAAAAAGCCCCGGAAAAGTACCTCTATTTTGAAAATAAGTTTCCCGAAATCTCGCGTGCCAAATGGGTGCAGCGCCTCATTCGGGAATCCCGGAAAGCTTCCAAATAAAAAGGCTACTTTTGCTTTTTTACAGGCTATGGAAGGACGTACTCCGATTCAATATCTATGGGTGGTTCTCAAGGGGATGGCTATGGGCGCAGCGGACGTGGTGCCCGGGGTTTCCGGCGGGACTATCGCTTTTATTTCAGGTATTTATGAGGAGTTGATCCGCTCGATCAACGCCATCCGGCCTTCCCTCTTCAAAGTGCTTCGGAACGAAGGGTTCGGCGCTTTCTGGAAAGAACTCAACGGCAGTTTCCTGCTGGCCCTGCTCACGGGCATTGCCATAAGCGTGATCTCCCTGGCCAGGGGCATCAGCTGGTTGCTGACCCACCAGCCTGTATTGCTCTGGTCCTTTTTCTTCGGCCTTGTCGTGGCAAGCGTACTCTATGTGGCCAGGTCCATCGACCGTTGGAAACTGAGTATCCTGGCCATGGCCCTGCTGGGTGCGCTTATCGCCTATGCGGTAGTTTCCCTGCCGGTTTCCCAGCGGGAACCGGGCATGGGGTTTCTGTTCCTTTCCGGGGCCCTGGCCATTTGCGCCATGATCCTTCCGGGCATTTCGGGAGCCTTTATCCTGGTGCTGCTCGGATCCTATAAGACCGTCCTTGATGCGGTTCACGAGCAGGACCTGAAAACCATCCTGGTCGTTGGGGCCGGGGCCGTTGTGGGATTGTTGAGCTTTGCCCGCCTGCTGAAATGGATGTTTGCCCGCTTCCGGGATGCGACCCTGGCCCTGCTCACGGGTTTCATCATCGGTTCCCTTCCGAAAATCTGGCCCTGGAAGGTCGTGTTGGATACCCGTGTGTTTGAAGGGAAGGAAATCCCCGTTTCCGAGTCGGTTGTGGCGCCCTGGAACTATCCTTCGGATCCACAGTGGGTACCCGCCCTGTCGTTGGCCGTCCTTGGGTTTTGCCTTATTTTTATACTGGAACGCCTGGCCTCCAAAAAGTCTTCCTGATCCGATGAGTATAAGCAGGACATTTGCGGACAAAACACTTTTGTTTATCAAGGGCCTTGCCATGGGAGCGGCCAATAAGGTGCCCGGGGTTTCGGGGGGGATCGTGGCGTTTGTGGTGGGTTTCTATGAGGAATTCATATACTCCCTCCGCCGGATAAATGTCAAGGCATTCAAACTCCTTTTCAACGGGCGGTTCAAAAGCTTTTACCAATATGTGAACGGCCCCTTCCTTTCCGTCCTCATACTCGGGATGCTCTTTAGTTATTTCAGTGTTTCCAAAGTACTGGATTACTTCCTGGAACGGCGGGAACTCTATGTTTGGTCCCTCTTTTTTGGAATGATCATCGGGTCGATCTATTTTATCTCCAAAGAGTTTGAAGACTGGAACAAAAAGACCCTTCTCGCCGGGTTTCTGGGCCTTCTTGCAGGTATTTCCATCAGCTTCCTGAGCCCTGCCCGCGAAAATGACAATTTGTGGTTTATCTTTTTCTGCGGGATCATCAGTGTTTCGGGCATGACCCTTCCGGGGCTATCGGGCTCTTTCATCCTGATCCTGCTGGGAAACTACGTCCTGCTCCTGGTCGATTCGGTCAATGCGCTTTACGACACCCTCTCCGAATTCCTGGTCGGGGACTTCAGTGTCTTCTCCAATGAGGAGCGCAAGCGGACCCTGCTGATCCTGGCGGTGTTTACCGCAGGTTCAGCCGTTGGCCTGGTGACCCTCTCCCACCTGCTGGGGTATGTCCTAAAACACTTCAAGAGTATCACGACAGCCGTAATTATCGGCTTTATCACGGGTTCCCTGGGGGTGGTATGGCCCTGGAAAAAAACGATTTTCATGCTGGACCAGGACGGAAACCGCATCCTGGATTCCAACGGGGACGGGATCATCGTGAATTACGAGCGATACCTCCCCGATCCCGCGGCCCCCGAAACCTGGTGGGCCGTCGTTTTTATCCTGATAGGGATTGTCATCCTGGTCGCCCTGGAATGGTATGGGAAATACCGACTGAAAGATGCGTAGGTTCGGACTTGTCGGCAGGAACATCTCCTATTCGTTTTCCCCGGGGTATTTCAAAGCCAAATTTGATTCCCTCGGACTTTCAGATTGCTCTTACGAGGTTTTTGACCTTCCCGAAATAGCACG
>CAZUZE010000072.1:0-9300 GCA_964624565.1 uncultured Robiginitalea sp. | reverse complement strand
GTCCCACCTGGGCTCGAACCAGGGACCCTCTGATTATGAGTCAGATGCTCTAACCAACTGAGCTATAGGACCGTTTTTTGGGCTGGCTATCAGTATGTGGGCGCTTTGCGCCTGTGCAAAAAGCGTCTGCAATATTAAAACTATTTTTCGGAGGCCGCAACTGCCTGCCTGCCTATTCCGAAGGGGCTTCCTGGCACAATTCCACCAGGACCCCGTTGGAGGTTTTGGGGTGTAAAAAGGCCACCAGCTTGTTGTCCGCACCCTTTTTAGGGGTTTCGTTCAGGACGATAAACCCTTCCCCCTTCAGGCGGGCGATCTCCGCGTGGATGTCTTCCACGTCAAAGGCGATGTGGTGGATCCCCTCCCCCTTTTTCTCAAGGTACTTTGCGATGGGGCTGTCCTCCCGGGTGGCTTCCAGCAGTTCGATCTTGTTCGGACCGGCCTTGAAAAAGGAGGTCCGCACCCCTTCGCTGCCCACCTCCTCCGTTTTGTAGGGGGGGGTGCCGAAGAGTTTTTCAAACAACGCATTGGAGGCGCCGAGGTCTCTCACCGCGATCCCGATATGTTCTATTTTGCGCATTCTGCCGGCTTGTCCTGCGAAATTACGCACTTTGTCTGTATTTTTACCCCATGGAGAGTCAACGACAGAAAAAAATAGCCGGGCTCCTGCAGCAGGACCTGGCAGAGATCCTGCAGCGCCTGGCCATTGACGGGGGGCTCAAAGGGGTTATCCTCTCGGTCTCCAAGGTGCACGTGGCCCCGGACCTGTCCAATGCCCGGGTCTATGTCAGCATCTTTCCCACCAAAGAGGCCGGCCCCCTGATGAAGGGGATCCGGGCCGATACCGTGACGATCCGCCACGAACTCGCCCAGCGCACCAAACACCAGCTCAGGCGGGTCCCGGAGCTGAACTTCTACCTGGACGACTCCCTGGACTACATCGAAAACATCGAAAAATCCCTGAAAGGGGGAGAAAACCCGATTGAAAACCCGGACCTGCTGGATCGCCGTAAAAAATCCTGAGGGTGAATTTTCCGCTCTACATCGCCAAAAGGTATCTGAGGTCCAAAAGCAGCCAGAACGCCGTCAACATCATCAACGCGGTCACCTTTGCCGTGATTGTGATCGGGTCGGCGGCCCTTTTTATCGTCCTCTCGGGCTTTTCAGGCCTGAAGTCCTTCAGCGTTTCCTTCAGCAATACTTTTGACCCGGACCTCAAGGCCGTCCCGGTGAGCGGGAAAACCTTTGCCCTGGACCCCGCCACGGCCCGGGCCCTTCAGGCCCTTCCCGAAATCGCCTCCCTCTCGGGGGAGCTGGAAGAGCGGGTCTACCTCACCCACAACCAGAAAAGCAGCATCGCCTATATCAAAGGGGTGGACAGTGCCTACACCCGGACCACGGGCATCGACAGCGCCCTCTTCACGGGGTTGTGGGACCTCAAGGGGCAGCAAACCGTGACGGGCATCGGCCTTGCCAACACCCTTGGGCTCAGCGTACAGGACTACCGGAGCCCCCTGGTGGTCCTCGCGCCCAAACCCGGAAAAGGCGGCCTGGGGAGCGGGGGATTGTCGGAGAAACCCTATAACCAGCTCTCCCTGGTGCTCAGCGGGGTCTACCAGCTTGAAAAAACCCTGGACCAGAAATACATCTTTGCCGAACTGCCCCTGGTGCAGTCCCTGCTCGAGCGGGGCTACGAGCAGGTCTCTGCCGTCAATTTCCTGCTGGCCCAGGGGGTCGGGGAACAAGAGGCGCGCGAGGCGATCTCCACGATCCTGGGCCCCGGGATTGCCCTGAAGAACCGGAGGGAGCTCAACCAGACCCTCTACCGCATGCTCAACACGGAAAACCTGGCCACCTACCTCATCTTTACACTGGTGCTGATCATCGCCCTGTTCAATGTGGTTGGGGCGATTATCATGATGATCCTCGACAAGCAACAGCATTCCCGCACCCTGTATTCCCTGGGGCTGACCCTGAAGGAGCTGAGGCGGATCTACTTTTTGCAGGGGGTGCTCGTCACTGCGGCCGGAGGGGTCATCGGGCTTTTGATCGGGAGCCTGCTGATCGGCTCCCAGCAGGTTTTCGGATGGCTGAAAATCACTCCCTCCCTGGCCTACCCGGTGGAGTACCGGCTGCTGAACGTCCTGCTGGTGCTGGTCACGATTCTGGTGTTAGGGGTCATCGCGGCCCGAATTGCCAGTAATCGAATCAACTACAAGCTGCTTAAAAGCGCCTGAGGATCAGGCGAAAACGTGGTCTGAAAACGCCTCCATCGCCTCGTCAAAAGCGGCAAAGACATCGGCCGCATCATCACTGGTGACCATTTTCATCCGAAGGGGCTTGAAGTTCGGGATGCCCTTGAAGTAGTTGGAATAGTGGCGGCGTGTCTCCAGCACGCCCAGGGTCTCCCCTTTCCAGTCGATGGACATCTGTAAATGGCGGCGCGCGGCGGACACACGCTGGGCCATGGTCGGGGGTGGCAGGTGCTCCCCGGTTTTAAAATAGTGCTTGACTTCCCGGAAGAACCACGGGTAGCCGATGGCAGCCCGGCCGATCATCGCCCCGTCCAGGCCGAAATCATCCCGCATGCGCACGGCGGCTTCAGGGCTGTCCACGTCCCCGTTCCCGAATACCGGGATGTGCATCCTAGGGTTGTTCTTTACCTCGGCAATCGGTCTCCAGTCGGCTTCCCCCTTGTACATCTGCACCCGGGTGCGCCCGTGGATGGAAATGGCCTGTATGCCCACATCCTGGAGCCTTTCGGCCACCTCGACGATCCGGATGGAATCGCTGTCCCAGCCCAGGCGGGTTTTGACCGTCACGGGCAGGTGGGTTCGCTTTACCATGGCCTCCGTGAGTTTGACCATCAAGGGGATGTCCCGCAGGATCCCAGCCCCGGCGTTTTTGCACACCACTTTTTTGACCGGGCAGCCGAAGTTGATGTCGATGATGTCCGGTTTGGTCTCCGTCACGATGTCGACCGCCTGCAGCATGGAGTCGAGTTCGGCCCCGAAGATCTGTATGCCGACAGGGCGTTCTTTTTCGTATATATCCAGCTTGAGCACACTCTTGGCGGCATCGCGGATCAACCCCTCGGAGGAAATGAATTCCGTGTACATCAGGTCGGCCCCCTGCTCCTTGCAAAGGGTGCGAAAAGGCGGGTCGCTCACGTCCTCCATGGGCGCGAGCAACAACGGGAAATCAGGGAGTTCAATACTGCCGATTCTGGGCATGTCCGATAGGTTGGAGGTGCAAAATTACAAATTACCCGGAAACTGCCGGTGCCTTACTCATTTTCAATGCGTTGGAGCTCGTTCTTGTTCAGGTCTGTATCCCGGTTCTTGAGGCGGAAATTCCCGAAGTTATAAGTGAAGCTCAACCGCACAAACTGCGTTTCCGGCTTTACAAAGATGGTCTGGTCCTGGTTCGCGTAGCGCGTGGTATAGGTGGCGTTGGCCCGGCCCAGCAGGTCCTCCGCCACCAGGGAGAGGACGGCCCGGTCGTCCCAGAGGGATTTGCGCAGGCCCAGGTTCAGGGTAATGGTTTCCGACATTTTCGCAGCGCCGTACAGGAACCCGCTTATGTACAGGAGGCTTGCCTCCCCTGTCAGGGTCCCGTCCTTGCTGAGGGTCAGGGAATTGCTCAGGTACCCGTAGAAGCCGGTTATCCTGTTTTTATACGTTTCTATATCGCTGGCCTCTGCAAAAATGATCTCTTCCTCGTAGAACAGGGAATTGTAGGAATACAGGTACCAGAAGGGGGTGATGGAGGTGGACACGGTGAAATCCAGGCCATAGGATGTGCTGCCCTTTGCGTTCTGGTTCGTGTCCCTGAGGACGAGGTCTTCATTGTCCTGAAAGGTTACCGTGCTAATATAGCGGCCGTTGTCCCGGTAGTACAGGTCTACAAAAAAGGTGTCGTCCAGGGTCCAGTTCAGGTTGAAGTTGTTGCTGAAGGCCGGGACCAGGTTCGGGTTCCCCTGCTCAAAGTCGTTTTCGTTCAGGAAAATACGGAATGGGTTCAGGTCGGCGTAATTCGGACGGGTCAGTTGACGGCTGTAGGAAAAGGACATGCTCTGGCCTTCGGTGAGTTCCCTGGATACAAAAAGGGAGGGAAAAAGCTCCAGGTAGCTCTGGCGGTTGATTTCCTCCAGGGTCAGGGATTCTCCTTTGACCTCTGTCTGTTCTGCCCTCAGGCCCGCCTTGACCGTCCAGGGGTCCCAGTTTTTGTTCAGGGTGGCATAGGCGGCATAGACAGACTCGTCGTAATTATAGCGGTCGGAGAGGGCTATGTCCTCAAAAGAGCGCCCGCCCACCGCCCCAGTCGCATAGTCGATGCGGTTGCGCGACCGGATGAAGGAACCTTTGGCCCCGGCCTCAAAACTGCCGGAGGCCACGGGGGTGTAATAATCCAGCTGCCCGGTGGTGATGTCGATGTCCTGCTCGGAATCCGTGGCAAAGGAGAAATCCCGGAGGAAGGTACCCGAGGGGTCGAAGTAGGTGGTAAGCCCGTCCTGCGCGCTCCTGTCCTGGAAGTGCGTGTAGTGCGCGTTTGCCTTTAGGGTGGCCCCTTCCTTTTTAAGCTTACGGGTATAGTTCAGGTCAAACGAGGTGTTGAACTGGTCTGTTTCGGTGTCCTGCAGGGTCCTCAGGGTAGAATCCACGGCCCCCGCCCCGTTGCGCATCACGGTCTCCAGGTCGTATGCAAAGGTTTTATTGGGGGAATAGGTGGTGTTGGTGGTGAGGTTCAGCTGGTCCCGCTCGGAGAGGTCGTAGTCCAGGATCAGGTTCAGCTGCTGGGCCTGCGACCGGGTGATCCGGTCCACATCGGTCTGCCAGCGCGAGAAAACGGTGTTCTGGGCGTCGATGAAGTTGACGCTGTTCTCGGTGTCCCTGAATTCCTTCCTGGGGCTGATCGAATAATTGGCAAACAGCCCGAACTTCCCGCTTTTGAAGTAATGGCTGGTGCCAAAATTGTACTTGGGGAATACGGCCTGGGTGTACTGGGCGCGGACACTTCCCTTGTACCCGGGCAGGATGTTCTGCCGGGTCCGGATGTTCAGCACCGGGCCGTCCTCGGCTTCATAGTTGGCCGGCGGCACCGGGATGACCTCCACGGAAGACACCACGTTGCCGTCCAGTCCTTTCAGCAGGTCGAGGATTTCGGATTGCGTCAGTTGCACCTTGCGGTCGTTGATGTAAACCGTGGCCGTCTGCCCGCGGATCTCCAGGTTGTCCTGCACGGTCACCACCCCCGGGGCGTTCCTGAGGATATCCCAGGTGCTCCCCTCGCTCATGACGGTATTCTCCACGTTGAAGACCACGCGGTCCGCCAGGCGCTCCACGGTCGGTCGCTGCCCGGTGACCACCACTTCGTCCAGGCTGGCCCCTTCTTCCTCCAGGATCAGGGCGCCGATGCGGATGTCGGAGCGCACCTCCAGGGGGACCAGGACCGAGCCGTATCCAAAATAGGTCGCGTTTAAAAAATACAGGTCCGGTGCTACGCCGGTCAGGGAAAAGCGGCCGGCATCGTCGGCAGAAGTGCCCTTTACCAGGATGCTGTCCTGCGCCCGCAACAGCAGCACATTGGCAAGGGGCAGGGGAACCCCTTCTGTGTCTTTTACAGAACCGGAGATCTCATAAGTTTGGCTGCACAGCACAAGGGGGAACAACCCTAATATGAACAGGATTCTGAGCTTCACGTTTGAATGGCCTGAGCTAAATCTATAACTTTTTTCCTACAAATTTGTCAGGACGTCCGGTTTTGGCCCTTCAACCCAAGAGCTTCCCTGGGGTACCGTTAACCGCAACTGATACGTGCGGAGGAGGTTTTCAAAAGGCAGCCTTCCCCTCAAAACGTGATCTTCGAAGTCACTTTCTCACCGTTGCGTTCCACGACCACCGTGGTTTCATCCCCGGTTTCAAACACCGAGAGGGCCCTCATATAGCTCATCATATCCACCACCGTGCTGTCGCCCAGCTGCACCACCACATCGCCTTTTTGCAGGCCGGCCTTCTGGGCGGGCTTGTCTTCGCTCACCCCGTCGATGCGCATGCCTTCCCCTGAGAAGAGGTAATCCGGGATCACCCCCATGGCCACCTTGAAACGCGGGACCTCCTCGCTTTCATTCTTGGTGGTCCTGAAGGCGATTTCCTCCTGCTGTTCCATGGCCTTTACCAGGTCGAAAATATACGCAGCGATCAGGTCCATCCCGGGGTAGTTGAGCCGTTCCGCATCATCCGAGGGCTTGTGGTAGTCCTCGTGCTGGCCCGTGAAAAAATGCAATACGGGGATGTCCTGCAGGTAGAAGGAGGTGTGGTCCGAGGGGCCCACCCCGGATTCGTCGAGCACGAGCTGAAAACCGGGGTTCAGGGAGTTCAGGACCTGGTTCCAGACCGGGGTGGTCCCGGTCCCGCTCACCGAGAGGGTACTGTCCGCCCTCAGGCGGCCTACCATGTCGAGGTTGATCCTATAGGGCACCACTTCCAGGTCGAGTGCCGGGTTCTTGGCGAAATAATTGGACCCCAGCAGGCCCATTTCCTCCCCTGAAAAGAAAATCAGCAGGTAGTTGTCCCGGCCCTCAGGGTATTCCTTGAGCATCCGGGCGAGTTTCAGCAGCACGGCCACTCCGCTGGCGTTGTCATCTGCCCCGTTGTGGACGGCGGGATCGCCCCGGTAAAGCGATCCTTCCCCTCCCATTCCCAGGTGGTCAAAATGGGCCCCGAGCACGACGGTGCGCTTTCCGCCGTTGTCGATCAGCCCGAGGACGTTGCGGGCATTGAGGCTGCTGTCTCCGGCGGTGCCGAACTCGATCTGGGCGTGCGGGTCCCGCCTGGGTTTGAAGCTGAATTCCTGGGTATAATCCCCTTCCGCAGTTACGGGTTTGAGGCCCAGGTCCCGGATGCGCTGCTCCAGGTATTCGGCGGCCATGCGCGCGCCCTCACTTCCGGTTTCCCGTCCGCCCAGCGAATCGCTGGCCAGGATCCGCACATCCTCCTGCATCGAAATGACGGGGGGCGCTTTTTCCTTGCAGGATGCCCCCAATAAAATAATTCCCAGTAAAAAGGCGCTGTACTTCATGGCTAGCTTCTATTTTTGTCAAAAGTACACAACCTATGAGAATTTTTTTCGCAACAATACTTTGTGCCCTCCTGGCGAGCTGCAAGGGGGACCCAAAAACACAAACCGCCCCTGAAGAAGCACCGGAAAGCCCAATGGCCATGTCCTCCGACACCCTGATCTACCCGGGCGAAAAGCACTTTTCCTCCATCCGGCAAATCACCTTCGGGGGGGACAATGCCGAGGCCTACTGGAGCTTTGACGACCGCAAGGTCATTTTCCAGTCCAACTACGCAGACTGGGGCGTGGGCTGCGACCAGATGTTCCTGATGGAAGTGGGGGAAACCTTTGCAGACCACAAACCCCCCATGCTCAGCACTGGCATGGGGCGGACTACCTGCGGGTATTTCCTGCCGGACAACGAGCACATCCTCTACGCCTCCACCCACCTCAGGGACGAAGCCTGCCCGGACGTGCCCCTGAGGGAGAACGGCAACTACGTATGGCCGGTATATGACTCCTTTGATATCTTCGTGGCCGACCTTCAGGGAAACATCACCGCCCAGCTCACCGATGAGCCCGGGTACGATGCCGAGGCAACCGTTTCGCCAAAAGGGGACAAAATCGTCTTTACCTCGGACCGCAGCGGCGACCTGGAGCTCTACACCATGAACCTGGACGGGAGTGATGTCCGGCAGATTACCGACCAGCTGGGTTATGACGGGGGTGCCTTCTTCTCCCCTGACGGTACGCAGATCATTTTCCGCGCCTCCCGCCCGAAAACCGAGGCCGAGATCGCCGAATACAAAAGCCTGCTGGCGCGCGGACTGGTACAGCCAACCAACATGGAGCTCTTTATCTGCAATGCGGATGGGAGCGACCTGCGTCAGCTGACCTACCTCGGCAACGCCAACTGGAGCCCGTTTTTCCACCCGGACGGGGATAAAATCCTGTTTTCCAGCAATTTTGAGGCCGAGGGCGGCTTCCCGTTCAACCTCTACATGATCAACACGGATGGTACGGGCCTGGAGCGGGTCACCCACGGGAAGACCTTTGACGCCTTCCCGGTTTTCTCCAATGACGGCAAGCACCTGATTTTTTCCAGCAACCGGAACAATGGCGGGACGCGGGACACCAATTTGTTTATAGCTGAGTGGAAGGACTAAGCCATATTTCAGCTATCTTTGCAGCCTATTTTCGCGCATGAAAAACATTCGGAATTTCTGCATTATCGCCCATATCGATCACGGGAAGAGCACCCTTGCCGACCGGCTCCTGGACGCGACCGGTTCCGTGACGGAGCGGGAGAAACAGGACCAGCTGCTCGACAACATGGACCTGGAGCGGGAGCGCGGCATCACCATCAAGAGCCATGCGATCCAGATGGAGTACCCTTACGGGGGGGAGACCTACGTCCTGAACCTGATCGACACCCCAGGGCACGTGGATTTTTCGTATGAAGTTTCGCGTTCCATCGCAGCCTGTGAAGGGGCCCTGCTGGTGGTGGACGCCGCCCAGAGCATCCAGGCGCAGACCATTTCCAACCTCTACCTGGCCCTGGAAAACGACCTGGAAATCATCCCTGTGCTGAACAAGGTGGACCTGCCCAGCGCCAACCCGGAAGAAGTTACGGACGACATCGTGGACCTTTTGGGCTGCAAACCTGAAGAAGTCATCCCGGCAAGTGCCAAGACCGGGATCGGGATCGAGGAAATCCTGAAGGCCATCATTGAGCGGATCCCGCCCCCTGAGGGAGACCCACAAGCGCCCCTGCGCGCCCTGGTCTTCGACTCAGTGTACAACCCGTTCCGGGGCGTGGAGACCTATTTCAGGGTCATGGACGGGGAAATCCGCAAAGGGCAGCATATCAAGTTTGTCGCCACGGGGAAAAACTATTACGCCGACGAAGTGGGGACGCTGAAACTGAAACAGCACCCAAAAACAGCCATCTCCACAGGGGATGTTGGCTACCTTATCACCGGGATCAAGGACGCCCGGGAAGTAAAGGTGGGGGATACGATTACGGATGCCGCCAAACCCACCCAGAAAGTGATTTCCGGGTTTGAGGACGTCAAGCCCATGGTGTTCGCGGGGATCTACCCGGTGAGCTCGGACGACTTCGAGCAGCTCAAGCTGGCCATGGGGAAGCTGCAGATCAACGACGCGGCCTTCCAGTTCATGGCGGAGAGCTCGGCGGCGCTCGGCTTCGGATTCCGCTGCGGGCTCCTCGGCCTGCTCCAC
>CAZUZE010000071.1:0-9626 GCA_964624565.1 uncultured Robiginitalea sp. | reverse complement strand
TAGAGCTTTTCCGCTGCCTCCCTGTACTTTTGTTCCTGGTTGTCTTCCACGGCGGCATTGACAAGGTCATTGGCCACCCCGGACATCTGGGCCTTGGCTTCGCCCGTGTACTTTACCTTGCCGCTTTCCTCTTCGAGGCTCACCACCTTCTTGTAAGAGTCCACGGACTCCCCGAAAGCGGACATATCCCCTTTCCGCCCAAGGTCGGCGTAGACTTGCCCCCTGAGGAAGTAGTATTCCGCCTGCGTACGGGGATCGGCACCGGCTATGGCCCCTGCAGCGCTCTCAAGGCTTGCCTTGGCCGCTGCGGCATCGCCGCTTTTCATGGCCTTTTCGGCGGCCTTTATTTCTGTTTTCTGTGAGAAGCCGGCCAGACCCACAAGCAAGGCCGTCATAACTAAAAAATTGGTCTTCATGAAGTTGTATTTAATTCGAATTAGTGTTACTTAAATTTACGTAGTTTCAGGGGTGTTTGGATCATCTGCCCCGCCACTGGTATCAAGAGGCGTGCCATCTTCTGTCTGAACATCCATATCGAGGATATCCATTTCCTCCAAATCCTCTTCGTCCTTCATCACTTTGGCCACGGCGGCGATGGAGTCGTTATCCTTTAAATTGATCAGCCGGACCCCCTGGGTGGCCCTTCCCATGGTGCGCAAATCCTCCACGGCCATGCGGATGGCGATCCCGGATTTGTTGATGATCATCAGGTCGTCCGAATCCGAAACGTTTTTGATGGCAACCAGCCCCCCCGTCTTATCAGTGATGGAGATCGTCTTGACGCCTTTCCCGCCCCGGTTGGTGATGCGGTAATCCTCAATGCTGGAGCGTTTTCCATACCCGTTCTCGGACACCACCAGGATGTCCTCGTCAAAATTGTGAACGGAAAGCATCCCGATGACCTCATCTGACTCATCGGCGAGGGTAATGCCGCGGACCCCGGAGGAATTCCGGCCCATGGGCCGGGTCTTGCTCTCTTCAAAGCGGATCGCCTTTCCGGATTTCAGGCCCAGGAAGATCTGGCTGGACCCGGTGGTGAGCTTGGCTTCGAGCAGTTCATCCCCTTCCCGCACATTGATCGCGATGATCCCGTTCTGCCGGGGGCGCGAGTACTGTTCCAGGGACGTTTTCTTAACGACCCCCTTCTTCGTCGCCATAATGACGTAGTGGCTGTTGACGTACTCCTCGTCCTTCAGGTCCCTGGTGCAGATAAAGGCCTTTACCTTATCCTCCGTGCTGATGTTGATCAGGTTCTGGATGGCCCGCCCCTTGGAAGTGCGGCTCCCCTCGGGGATTTCGTATACCCGCAGCCAGTAGCACTGGCCCTGCTGGGTAAAAAACAGCATGTACTGGTGGTTGGTCCCCACAAAGAGGTGTTCGAGGAAGTCCTCGTTACGGGTGGCTGAAGCCTTTTGCCCCACACCTCCCCGGTTCTGGGTCTTGTACTGGGCCAGGGGGGTCCTTTTGATGTAGCCGGCATGGGAGATGGTGATCACCACCTGCTCATCGGGGATCATGTCCTCGATGCTGAGGCTCCCCCCGACGTAATTGATTTCGGAGCGGCGGGCGTCGCCATAGCGCTCTTTGACCTCCCGCAATTCCTCCTTGATGATTTCCATCCGCCGCTCCTCCCGGGCCAGGATATCCTTCAGGTCCTCGATGGTGGCGAGGACCTCCTCGTATTCGCTTCTGAGCTTGTCCTGCTCCAGGCCGGTGAGCTGGCGGAGGCGCATCTCGACGATGGCCCGGGCCTGTATTTCGGTCAGTTTAAAGCGCTCCATCAGGTTGGCGCGCGCCTCATCGGCATTGGCAGATCCCCGGATAATCGCGATCACCTCGTCGATATTGTCCGAGGCGATGATGAGCCCCTCCAGGATATGCGCCCGCTCTTCCGCCTTGCGCAGTTCGTAGGTCGAACGCCGGGTCACCACCTCGTGGCGGTGCTCGACAAAGTGCCCGATCATCTCCTTGAGGTTCAGCAGCTGGGGGCGGCCCCCAACAAGGGCGATGTTGTTCACGCTGAACGAGGACTGGAGTGCGGTGTACTTATATAAGGTATTTAGGACGATGTTCGGGATCGCATCGCGTTTGAGGACATAGACCACCCGCATCCCTTTACGGTTGGACTCATCCCGGATGGAAGCAATGCCGTCGATCTTTTTTTCGTTGATCAGGTCCACCGTCTTCTTGATCATATCGGCCTTATTGACCTGGTACGGGATTTCGGTGACCACGATGCACTCCTTGCCCTGGACTTCCTCAAAACTCGCCTTGGCGCGGATCACCACGCGTCCCCTTCCCGTCTGGAAGGCTTCCTTCACCCCATCATACCCGTAGATGATCCCTCCGGTCGGAAAGTCAGGCGCCTTGATGTGCTGAATCAGCTCATCGATCTCTATGGAGCGGTTGTCTATATAGGCGATTGTGCCGTCCACCACCTCGGAGAGGTTGTGGGGGGGCATATTGGTGGCCATCCCGACGGCGATCCCGGAAGCCCCGTTGATCAGCAGGTTCGGGATCCGGGTGGGAAGCACGGTGGGCTCCTCCAGGGAATCGTCAAAATTCAGCTGGTGGTCCACCGTTTCCTTATCGATGTCCGCCAGCATCTCATCCGCGATCCGGCGCATACGGGCCTCGGTATACCGCATGGCGGCCGGGCTGTCCCCGTCGATAGAGCCAAAATTCCCCTGTCCGTCGACCAGCATGTAGCGCAGGCTCCAGTCCTGGGCCATCCGCACCATGGTATCGTAAACGGAGGTATCCCCGTGCGGGTGGTACTTACCGAGCACCTCCCCCACGATCCGGGCCGATTTTTTATGTGCACTTGTCGAGCGGACCCCGAGTTCGTGCATGCCGTAAAGCACCCTGCGGTGAACCGGTTTAAGACCATCCCGAACATCTGGCAGCGCACGTGACACAATGACCGACATCGAGTAGTCGATGTAGGCCGATTTCATCTCATCTTCAATGTTGATAGGGATCAATTTTTCTCCTTCCGCCATAATGCAGTTTTCTTACTTTTCACGAGGTTAAAAAATCATGCCAATATACGGAAAAACGGCCTTTTCCGAGGATATTAATGCCGATTTATTAAGGAATTTATCAACAGAATCCACCCCTTGAAAGGTTGATAATTTCCAGGTTAAAATTTTTGTAAATCTGTCTAATTTTTGTCATTTCGTTCACTTAGACGGAATATGGGTATGGTATTTGACGTTCTTAAGAATAGATTTCGTAATTTTAAATTGTATTAAGCAGGTTTTATGGATGATAATTTTTCACCAAGAGTAAAAGATGTCATAGCCTATAGCAAAGAGGAAGCGCTGCGGCTCGGCCACGATTCTATCGGGACCGAGCACCTGATGCTGGGCCTGCTTCGCGATGGGAACGGGAAAGCGATCAGCATTCTCGACGCCATGGAAGTGGACCTGGACCACCTCCGCAGGAAAGTGGAAATCCTGAGCCCGCCGAATCCCAGTGCCACAGCCCTTCCCAAGGACAAGAAGAACCTGCACCTGACCCGCCAGGCCGAGCGCGCCCTTAAAACGACGTTTCTCGAGGCAAAACTCTTCCAGAGTTCTTCCATAAATACGGCGCACCTGTTGCTCTGTATCCTTCGAAATGAAAACGACCCGACTACAAAATTACTGCACAAGATGAAGGTGGATTACGACGGCGTTAAAGAACAATTCAAAAGCATGATTACCAGCGACAGCGATGAGGACTACAGCGACACCCCGTCAGCCGAGTCCTTCCCAAGCGATTCCGACGATGTAGGCGAGGGCAAGGAGGGATCCTACTCCGGAAGCGCTGCCCAGAAAGGAAACAAGAAATCCAAGACGCCCGTCCTGGACAATTTCGGACGGGACCTCACCCAACTGGCCGAGGAAAACAAGCTCGACCCGGTGGTCGGGCGGGAAAAGGAAATCGAGCGTGTCTCCCAGATCCTGAGCCGGCGCAAAAAGAACAACCCCCTGCTTATCGGGGAACCCGGGGTGGGAAAAAGCGCCATTGCCGAAGGCCTCGCCCTTAGGATCATCAATAAAAAAGTTTCCCGCATACTCTACAACAAAAGGGTCGTCACCCTGGACCTCGCATCTTTGGTGGCCGGGACCAAGTACCGGGGGCAGTTCGAGGAGCGCATGAAAGCGGTGATGAACGAACTGGAGAAAAATGACGACGTCATCCTTTTCATAGACGAGATCCACACCATTGTGGGTGCCGGAGGGGCTACCGGAAGCCTGGACGCCTCCAATATGTTCAAACCCGCCCTGGCAAGGGGGGAAATCCAGTGCATCGGGGCCACCACCCTGGATGAATACCGGCAGTACATCGAAAAGGACGGGGCCCTGGAGCGCCGTTTCCAGAAGGTGATGGTGGAACCCACCACAGTGGAGGAAACCATTGAGATCCTCAAGAACATCAAAGGGAAGTACGAGGACCACCACAACGTCATCTATACGGACGACGCCATCGAGGCCTGCGTAAAGCTCACCAACCGCTACATCACCGACCGGTTCCTGCCGGACAAGGCCATCGACGCCCTGGATGAGGCCGGGTCGCGCGTGCACATCATCAATATGGATGTTCCCAAGCAAATCCTGGAACTGGAGAAACAGCTCGAGGAAGTCCGTGAACTCAAGAACAGCGTGGTCAAAAAGCAGCGGTACGAGGAAGCAGCCAAACTGAGGGACGACGAAAAACGCCTTGAGAAGGACCTGGCAGTCGCCCAGGAGAAATGGGAAGAAGACAGCAAACTGCACAGGGAAATCGTTTCGGAGGAAAGTGTGGCAGACGTGGTCTCCATGATGAGCGGCATCCCGGTCAACAAGATCGCGCAAACCGAAAGCAACAAGCTCGCGGAGCTTCCGGCGCTGATCAAGAAAAACGTCATCGGACAGGACGAGGCCGTGGCCAAGGTGGCCAAGGCGATACAGCGGAACCGGGCCGGGCTCAAGGACCCGAACAAACCCATCGGAAGCTTTATTTTCCTGGGCCAGACAGGGGTCGGAAAAACCCAGCTGGCCAAGGTACTGGCCAAGGAGCTGTTCGACTCGGAGGACGCCCTGATCCGCATCGACATGAGCGAATACATGGAGAAATTCGCAATTTCCAGGCTCGTGGGGGCACCTCCCGGCTATGTGGGCTATGAGGAAGGCGGGCAGCTGACCGAAAAGGTCCGCCGCAAGCCCTACTCGGTCATCCTGCTGGATGAGGTAGAAAAGGCCCACCCGGACGTATTCAACATGTTGCTGCAGGTCCTCGACGACGGCTTCCTGACGGACAGCCTGGGACGCAAGATCGATTTCAGGAACACCATCATCATCATGACCTCGAATATCGGGGCCCGCCAGCTCAAGGACTTCGGCCAGGGCGTGGGCTTTGGCACGGCAGCCAAGAAATCCCAGGCGGATTCGCACCAGAAGAGCGTCATTGAAAACGCCCTTAAAAAAGCGTTCGCCCCGGAATTCCTCAACCGTATCGACGATGTCATGGTCTTTAACCCCCTGGAGCGGGAGCATATCCACCAGATCATCGATATCGAGCTGAAAAAGCTCTACAGCCGGATCCGGGATATCGGATATGAATTGAAACTCTCGGACAAGGCCAAGGATTATATTTCTGAAAAAGGGTTTGACAAAGACTACGGCGCCAGGCCCCTGAAGCGGGCCATCCAGAAATACATCGAAGATGCCCTGGCTGAGGAAATCGTCAATTCCAAACTGGAAGAAGGCGACAGCATCGAGATGGACCTCGATGAGGCCGGGGATAAGCTGACCATAAACATCATCAAGGCGAGCAAATCCTCCAAGGAAGCCTGAGGTTGTAGGAAAATTAGTTCAGAAGGAGTCCTAGAAATGGGACTCCTTTTTTTATGGCCCTGCAGGGCGTGCGTAAGAATAAGGATACAAGGGTATTGAGGCTGCTGTCGTAGATGCGATATTTATGTCATTAATCTAATTTTTTTCTAATTCGGAGGCCCTGCGTCTACTTTCGTCTCGAGACACTAAATGAAACAGAATGGATTTGGGACCTGCTAAAAGGACGGTTATCGTCCGGGAATACCTGTTGGACGTTGGAAAGATACAGGTATTTGACAATTACCTGGTAGCGATATTCGACCAGGGCGCCACCCTGACCCTGGAACGCGCCTACCAGATCATCGGGATCTCCGAAATCCACTTCCGCAATAAGAATTTCGGGTTTATCAGCCACCGGGTCCATTCCTTCGCCATCGACCCCACGGTGTACACCTACTTCAGGCAGCTGGAGAACCTGAAGGCCCTGGCCATCGTCTCCACCAAGGAGGTGGACATGCACAACTTTCACATCGAGAAACTCTTTTATAAAAATCCCATGAAGCTCTTCGTCGAATACAACCAGGCGTTGAAATGGGTCCGGAAAAGGCTTGTGATGAGCAACCGCGAATAAACAGGCGCTGAGTTATCCCAAAGCCGGGTCTTCCGGATTTTCCGGGGAGGGGTGCCCGGCCGGTTTTCGGGAGCGTTCCCCGGAGAGTTCGCGAAATGCATTCCCGATCCCCGCGAGGATTCCCGAAGCCGTTAGCGCTTCAAACCCCGTTTCGGACGCGGTGAGGTCCCCTGCCCTCCCGTGCAGGTAGACCCCCAGAAGCGCTGCCTGCTCCGGCGGATAGCCACTGGCCAGCAGCCCCGTGATCATCCCACTCAGCACGTCCCCGCTGCCGGCCGTGGCCATGCCCGGATTCCCCGAGGTGTTGATGTAGCCTTTGTCCTGCGAAAGCACCATGGTATGGGCCCCTTTGACCACCAGGATGCACTTCCATTTTTTTGCGAATTCCTGCGCCTTGTGCAGTTTTTCAAAATCGTCCCCCCACGCCCCTACCAGCCGTTTGAGTTCACCCGGATGGGGGGTGAGGATGCTCTGTTCGGGGATGTCGCTGAGCGCTTTTGGGTGCAGGCTAAGGATGTTCAGGGCATCGGCATCGAGCAGGACGGGGCGTTTCTGGCGCTTCAGCCAGGCGAGGAAGGCCCTTTGGGTCCGTTCCCCCGTGCCGAGGCCCATCCCCATGCCCTGGGTCTCACCCGCTCCTGCTTCCGGGAATTCGATGTGCTCCTCCTTATCCGGGGTTGTGCGCACCATGATTTCCGGCAGCTGGGCCTGCAGGGGAAGGTAGCCACATACGGGCACACAGGCAGTCACCAGTCCCGCCCCGCTCAGGAGGGCGGCTTTGGCGGCCAGGGCCACGGCCCCGATCTTGCCGTAACTCCCGCCGAGGATCAGGGCGTGCCCGTAGGTGCCTTTATGGGCGAACTTGGCCCGCGGCCGGTACCAGGCGCTGAGTTCCGGGTGGCCCATCAGCTCAAATTCCGTCTGGACTTCTGTCATATACCCCGGATCCAGTCCGATATCCAGAACTTCCCAGGGCCCGACCAGGGACCCGGTCCCGGGCAGGAAGAAAACGAGTTTGGGTGTCCCGAAGGTCAGGATCCGACTTGCCCTTACCACTGTTTCCGGGTCCTCAGGGGGCCTGTCCATGTAGAGACCCGAAGGGATGTCGATGCTCAGGATAAACGCCCTGGAGGCGTTCAGGTGCCTGAACAGGGCGCTGACCCAGGGCTCGGGGGGGCGGTTCAGCCCGATGCCGAAGACACAGTCCAGGACCAGGTCATCTGCCCCTATATTGGGCAGGGGGCTACCGGGATCCAGGTATTCCGGCCATACCTTCCGCGATTTGAGCTGTTTTAAGTTGGCCAGGAAGTCCGGGGACCTGTTTTCGCTGTACTTTACCACATAGACCACCAGGTGGTACCCGTGCTCTGCCAGATGGCGCGCCAGCACCAGGCCATCCCCCCCGTTGTTGCCGACACCACAGAAAACATGGATGTTGACGGGACTTCCCTCCAGCCGCCTGTGGACCCAGTCAAAGGCCAGGGTGGCCGCCCGTTCCATCAGGTCCAGGCTGGAAATCCCCTCCGCCGCAAGGGTCCTTTTATCGGCCTCGTAGGTCTGTTCACGGTTCAGGATCTTCATGGGCTGCAGGGAGATGGGTTTGTCGATTAAAGGAACTAAATGATTAAGGGATTCCAAAGAAAAAAAGCCTGAAAATTGAATTCCAAACAATTCCTCCCTCCCGCATTTGGTCTGGTCTCGAAATATACTACTTTTGAAGGTTTAGGGGGCGCGGAAACCCCGGGCTTGGCCGTCGTGAAACCCTTGCCGGCCTTTGCCCGCGGGGTGTTTGGCCCCTGTGGAAACCCGGCGTTGAACGGTCCGGAAATACATTCGAAAATGAAGGTACTCAAATTTGGAGGGAGTTCAGTAGCGGGCCCGGAGGCGATATCCGCCACCCATCTGATCGTGTCGCGGACTCCCCCCCCGGTTCGGGTGGTCGTTTCCGCCCTGGGCGGGGTGACGGACCTGCTGCTGGAGGCCATCGCCCTGTCAGCCGGCCAGCGGGAACAGTGGCGTGAGCGCCTGGATGAAATCGAGAAAAGACACCTCGACACCGTGAGGGGGCTGCTGCCCGTGGCGCGGCAGGCCGGGGTGCTGAGCAGGGTCAAAAAGGAGTTGAACACCCTGGAGACCCTGCTGGAAGGAGCCTTCCTGATCGGGGAGTCCACCCCAAAACTCCGGGACAAGGTCGTCAGCTACGGGGAGCTGCTCTCCGCCTTTATCATTTCAGAATTCTATCAGAGCCGGGGGCTGGAAGCCTCCTTTGCCGACAGCCGGGAACTCATTGTAACCGATGACGGGTTCGGGAATGCCAAAGTGCTGGAGGCAAAGACCGCTTCCCTTGTGAAAGAGGGGCTGAGCGGGGCCCATCCGGTGATCGTCCTGCCCGGTTTTATCGCCTCGAATGAAAATGGGGATACCACCACCCTGGGCAGGGGCGGGTCCGACTACTCCGCCGCCCTGTTTGCGGGGGCACTCGGGGCAAGCGAGCTGGAGATATGGACCGATGTAAGCGGCATGTATACCGCAAACCCAAAGCTGGTCAAAGGCGCCAGGCCAATCCCGACCCTTTCCTATGAAGAGGCGATGGAGCTGTCCCATTTCGGGGCCAAGGTCCTCTACCCTCCCACCATCCGGCCCGCCCTGCAGGCGGGCATCCCCATCCTGATCCGCAACACCTTTGAGCCCGAAGCCCCCGGCACGCGTATCGAAGCCGATGGGAATCCATTGGGCCGCACTGTCCGGGGCATCAGCTATGTGCCCGGGATCGCCCTGCTTTCCCTGGAAGGGCCCGGGATGGTCGGGATCCCGGGGATCAGCAACCGCTTTTTTGAAGTGCTCTCACGACAGGGGATCAATGTGGTGTTCATCACCCAGGCCTCTTCGGAGCACTCCATTTGTGCGGGGGTCGCCGAAGGCCAGACTGGGGCGGCCACCCGTGCCGTGAATGCCGCTTTCGAACGGGAAATCGAGAAAGGGGACATCGAACCCCTGCGGGCAGAGGGCGGGCTTGCCATTGTCGCCCTGGTGGGGGACCGGATGAAACAGCACCAGGGACTCAGCGGCAGGATGTTCAGCGCCCTGGGGCGCAACAACGTCAACATCCGGGCAATTGCCCAGGGCGCCTCAGAACGAAATATTTCCGCGGTAATCGACAGTGCGGATGTGAACAACGCCCTCAATACGCTGCA
>CAZUZE010000070.1:0-9769 GCA_964624565.1 uncultured Robiginitalea sp. | reverse complement strand
CGGGTGTTCATGCATGAGCGGCTGATCAAGCGGGATTCCGTCATCTTTGTGTCCTGTCAAAAAGACCTCCTGACCGGATTTACGCAGTTGTACCCCTCTTTTTCCAGTGTGAGCCTCAGGCCCCTTTATATTCTCAATGACCTCTTCGTGCTTCCGGGCAGCCGGGGTGCGGGTACGGGGGAAGCCCTTTTGCGGCATGCCCAGGAATATTGCCGGATTACCGGGGCCAAGGGGCTGGCCCTTGAAACAGCCGTGGACAACCCCGCCCAAAAATTATACGAAAAGCTTGGCTGGCAAAGGGATACCGGGGTATTTCACTACTTTTGGACATCCTGAGGCGTCAGGGTCCAAATTCCGGTTACATGCGCATCGATATCATCACCGTACTTCCCGAATTGCTCGAAAGCCCCTTCGGGGCCTCCATTTTGAAGCGGGCCATCGACAAGGGACTCGTCTCCATCGGGCTTCACAATCTCAGGGACTATGCAACAAACCGCTACAAACAGGTGGATGACTACGCCTTTGGAGGGGGCGCCGGGATGGTGTTGATGCCGGAACCCCTGGACAGGTGCCTGCAGGACCTCACCTCCGGATGCACCTACGACGAGATCATTTATATGACTCCGGACGGGGATACCCTCAACCAGGCCATGGCGAATCGCATGTCGCTGCAAAAGAACCTGCTGATCATCTGCGGGCACTATAAGGGAATCGACCAGCGGATCCGCGACCTTTGGGTGACACGGGAAATCTCCATAGGGGATTACGTGCTTTCCGGAGGAGAGCTCGGGGCAGCCGTATTGTGCGATGCGGTAATCCGGCTGATCCCCGGGGTCCTGAACGACGAAACCTCCGCCCTGACGGATACCTTCCAGGACAATTTGCTCGCTCCCCCTGTCTTCACCCGGCCTCGGGAGTTCAGGGGGCTGACGGTCCCGGAAGTCCTGCTCAGCGGAGACACCGGCAAAATTGAATCCTGGAGGGAAGAACAGGCTTTGTTGCGGACCCGGGAGCGCCGGCCCGATTTGCTCGAAGATCCTTCGGATTCAAAATCGGACTGATTTTCCTTGCCATTTGAGATTATTCAATTATTTTTGCACACGATTTTGGGTCAACCTCTGACGAGATGCGTGAATGTTGGCCCGGAAAAATTAAACTTAGAACAATGGAATCCTTAGTAAGTTTTGTCGAAAACGAATTTGTAGCGAAAAAAGACTTTCCACAGTTTTCTTCAGGGGACACTATTACAGTTTATTACGAGATCAAGGAAGGGGAAAAAACCCGTACCCAGTTCTTTCGCGGAGTGGTCATTCAGCGACGCGGTTCAGGAGCCACGGAAACCTTTACCATCCGGAAAATGAGCGGTACTGTAGGCGTGGAGCGTATCTTCCCCGTCAACATGCCGGCCCTCCAGAAAATCGAGATCAACAAACGCGGGAAAGTACGTCGCGCGCGGATCTTCTACTTCAGGGGCCTCACTGGTAAAAAGGCCCGGATCAAGGAGATCAGGTCCTGAGAGAGAAGCGATACTTATAAAAAAAGACCGAAGCACATACTTCGGTCTTTTTTTCAGGACGCTGCCTCATATTCGAGGAGCGTTTTGCGGATGATCCGAAGGCAATCTCTCAATTGCTCCTCCGTCATGACCAGCGGGGGCGCAAAGCGGATGATATTCCCATGTGTGGGCTTGGCCAGCAGGCCGTTTTCCTTTAGCGCCATGCAGATCTCCCAGGCGGTGGAACTGTCCTCGGTATCGTCGATCACAATGGCGTTCAACAGCCCTTTGCCCCTCACGAGTTTTACCAGGGAGGTTTCTTCGATGATTTTGTTCATCTCTTCCCGGAAAATCTTGCCGAGCGTGTCGGCCCGGTCCGCCAGGTGCTCTTCCCTTACGACCTCGAGGGCCGCAACCGCCACGGCACAGGCAAGGGGGTTGCCCCCAAAGGTGGACCCGTGGTTGCCGGGCCGGATCACCTCCATGATCTCTTCCCGGGCCAAAACCGCAGAAACCGGGAATACCCCGCCGGAGAGCGCTTTCCCAAGAATCAGGATATCGGGTTTGACCTCAGGCGTCCCGGAGCAGTTCTTGTCCGGGCAGCTGCAGTTGCCACAACTGGCCAGCAGGCGGCCCGTCCGGGCGATGCCGGTCTGCACCTCGTCAGCGATAAAAAGGACATTGTGCTCCCTGCAAAGGGCATGGGCTTCCTTCAGGTACTCCGGATCCGGGACATAGACCCCGGCCTCGCCCTGTATGGGTTCGACCAGGAAGGCCGCAACATCCCCGGAAAGGACCTCCTGCAATGCATTCAGGTCATCGTACCGAATCGAGATGATCCCGGGGGTAAAAGGCCCAAAATTCTCGGTGGCAATCGGGTCGTTGGACGCGGAAATAATCGAAATCGTCCGCCCGTGGAAATTATTCTGGCAAACGACGATCTTGGCTTTGTTCGAAGGGATCCCC
Organism: uncultured Robiginitalea sp.; assembly: GCA_964624565.1. Classification (GTDB taxonomy): domain Bacteria; phylum Bacteroidota; class Bacteroidia; order Flavobacteriales; family Flavobacteriaceae; genus Robiginitalea. Next base: position 7,308 of record CAZUZE010000070.1, on the reverse strand, counting down.
TTTTTCTCGTACCCCCACTTCCTGGCGAGTTTTATCGCCGTCTCAACAGCCTCGGCGCCCGTATTCATGGGCAGGACCTTGTCATAGCCGAAATAATCGGCGAGGAACTTTTCATAGCGTCCGAGCTGGTCGTTGTAAAACGCCCTGGAGGTCAGGGTGAGCTTTTCGGCCTGGGCTTTCAGCGCCCCGATGATTTTCGGGTGGCAATGCCCCTGGTTGACCGCCGAATAGGCCGAAAGGAAATCGTAGTACTTCCGCCCTTCCACATCCCAAACATAGGCGCCTTCTCCCCGGCTCAGGACCACCGGGAGCGGATGGTAATTCTGTGCACCATACCTAGCTTCAAGAGCCATGGCCTCCGCTGAACTGAGTTTTTCAATAACAGACATTCATCGAAAATTTTAATTATCACTATCAATTCCTGCTTAGGGAGAGAAATCATCCGCGAAGAGGGCTAAATGTACGATTATTTAGAGGCTGAATACAAATATTCCCTGTGAAATCCCACGGAGTTCCGACAGGCTGGCAGGGCGGGAGAATCCCTTTTTGAAGAAGGCTCCCGAATTGCGTAAAACCTGTACTTTTGCCTCATGAGAAAAAGTAAAGTCCGGCCCCATTTCGAGGACCTGAAGGTGGTCGATGCCGGCTCAAAAGGGAAGGCCGTTGCCAAAGCCCCAGACGGGCGGGTCGTTTTTGTTTCCGGGGCCGTCCCCGGGGACGTGGTTTCCGTGCAGACTACCCGGAAGCGCAAAGGATATTTTGAAGGCTACGTCACCGCCCTGCAGGAACCCTCGCCGGATCGCATCACCCCCAAATGCAGGCATTTCGGGACCTGCGGGGGCTGCAAGTGGCAACACATGAGCTATGAGGCCCAGTTGAAATTCAAACAAAAGGAGGTAGTCGAAAACCTGCTAAGGATAGGCAAGCTGGAACTGCCCGGGATCGATCCCATCCTGCCGGCGCCACAAAGCTTTTACTACCGCAATAAAATGGAGTTTTCCTTCTCCAACAACCGCTGGCTGCAAGCGCATGAGCTGCAGCAGGAGCAGGAGGTGGAAAGCCGCAATGCCCTGGGGCTTCATATTCCCGGGATGTGGGATAAGGTCCTGGACCTGGAGGAATGCTACCTGATGGCGGATCCTGCGGATGAAATCCGCCTTGCCATCCGCAATTTTGCGGAAGCACAGGGAATGTCCTTCTTCGACCCGAGAAAACAGCAGGGGCTGCTGAGGACCCTGATGATCCGCAGCACAAGTACCGGCAGCCTGATGGTCCTTATCCAGTTCTGCGAGGACGACAAAAATGCAAGGGAGCTCCTTTTGGAATACCTTAAGGAGTCCTTCCCCCGGATTTCCTCCCTCTACTACACGGTCAACCAGAAGAAGAACGATACCCTTTACGACCAGGACCTGGTGCTTTACGCAGGGGAATCCTGCATCTATGAAACCATGGAGGGGCTGCAATTCCGGATTACGCCCAAATCGTTTTACCAGACCAATAGCGAACAGGCGTACCAGCTCTATAGAAAAGTGAGGGAATTCGCCGGGTTGACCGGGTCGGAGCTGGTTTACGACCTCTACACCGGATTGGGTACCATCGCACAGTTTATCGCATCGGAAGCGGGAAAGGTCATCGGGATCGAAGCGGTCCCCGAGGCCGTTGAGGCCGCCAGGGAAAATGCACAGGCCAACGGGATCGGGAATGTCTCTTTTTTTTCCGGGGATATGAAGGCCCTTTTCACCCGGGATTTCCTCGACGCCCACGGGGTTCCGGAAGTCATCATCACGGACCCGCCCCGCGATGGCATGCACAAGGATGTCGTGGGGCAGATCCTGGAGATCAATCCTTCCCGCATCGTGTATGTGAGTTGCAACAGCGCCACACAGGCACGGGACCTGGCACTGATGAAGGAGGCCTACGAAGTCGCCAGGGTACAGCCGGTCGATATGTTTCCACAGACCCATCACGTGGAAAATATTGTACTTTTAATGCGGCGGAACAATGCGTGATTTTTATTCCCTTATGCCTGAAAAAACGTTACACCTCCTGCTTCGGCGCATCGGATACCCCCTTGCCCTGGGCCTTTGCCTGCTGCTGGTCTGGAGGTGTGAAAAGGATGATATCTGCGTGGACGGGGACACCCCCCTGTTGGTTGTACGGTTTTTTGACAGCGAAAATCCCGATGCGCCGAAGAGCGTTATCAGCCTCCGGGTCCTGGGCCTTGGCCAGGAAAATCCCGTGAATACCTTTACCGACCGGAGCACCCTGGATTCCATTGCCATCCCCCTTCGTCCCGGGGAGACGGAAACCACATTTGTCATGATCCTGGATTCGGCCGACGAGGAAGGACTTGAAACAGGAAACCCGGACACCGTCCGGTTCAACTACACCACCGGTGAGGTTTTTATCTCCAGGGCCTGCGGCTTTGTGGCCCAGTATGAAGGGCTGCAGTCTCAGTTGCAGACGGGAGCCGAAAACTGGATCCGCAATATCGAGGTAGACAATCCATCAGTACAAAACCAGGACAGCACACATGTATCGATCTTTTATTAAACGCTGTGCCGTCCTCTGCCTGCTCGCCACCCTTCCCGGATATGGACAGCAGAAGGCCCGGGACACCACCAAAAAGTCCGAAATCTATGGACTGCGCTTGGGTGTTGACCTGAGCCGGCCCTTGCTGTCCGTCTTCAAAGACGGTTATCAGGGCCTTGAAATTGCCGGGGACTACCGGATCAGTGAGCGCTGGTTCCTGGCAGCCGAACTCGGAAATGAATCCAATACCCTGGAAGAAATCCTGGACAATCCGAGCGGGATAAACCGGATTACGATCTATGAAATGACTCCCTCGGGAAGCTACATCAAACTCGGGGCAGATTTCAATACCTACCGGAACTGGTTTGGGATGAACAACAGCATCATCGCCGGTGCGAGGTATGCCTTTTCAACCTTCAGCACTTCCCTGGATTCCTACACCCTCTATGACAGCAACCGGTACTGGAATCCGGACTCCTTTGCTCCCGGCTCACAGTATCTGGGGGAATACTCCGGGCTTACGGCCTCCTGGCTGGAAGTCCTAATCGGCGTCAAGACCGAGCTCTTTGCCAACATCTTCCTGGGGGCGAGCATACGCCTGGGCATCCTGGTGACCGATTCGGATGCCGGTCCGTTTCCGAATATCTGGATTCCGGGGTTCAACCGGAAAACGGACAACAGCCGCTTTGGGGTCGGCTTTAACTACACGATCAGCTACCTCCTTCCCCTCTACCGGAAGGCGCGGTCAAAACCGGTTGAAATCCCGGAATAGGGCCCGTTATTTCGGAAGGTACTTCCCCTTTTTGCTGCCTTCGTAGATTTCGAACAGGGCGAGGCGCGACTCAATGCTTCCGTTGAAAAGTTTGATTTTTCGCGACGGGCGCAGCCCCACGTATTTCAGGGCTTCCAGGTTTCCGGTAAACATCCAGGCCCTGGTGTTGGGGTACTGCTGTTTCAGGGTGTTGCCAAATTCCTTGTAAAAAGATTCCATCTCTACCGGGAGTCGTTCCCCGTAGGGAGGGTTGCAGATCAGGTACAGGGGGCCCCGGACTTCCTTTTTGGTCTTGAAGAAATCCGCTTGCGTAACCTCGATGTATTCGGCGAGGTTGGCGTTCTTGATATTCTCGGTAGCCTTCCGGATCGCGGAGGGCGCCTTGTCAAGGCCCTTTATCGAATGGTGGAATTCCCGCACGCGGGAAAGGCTGGCCTCGTGTATGGTCTTAAAAAGACCCGGGTCGTACCCTTTCCAGCGCTGAAACCCGAAATCCTCCCTGTTGATATTGGCCGGGATATTGCAGGCAATCATGGCGGCCTCTATCAGGAGGGTGCCGCTGCCGCACATCGGATCGAGGAAATCGGATTGTCCCTGCCACCCGCTCAGCAGGAGCAACCCGGCTGCAAGCACCTCATTGATCGGGGCTATATTGGTGTCCGTCCGGTACCCCCTGCGGTGGAGCGAGCTCCCGGAACTGTCCAGGGACAGGTGGGCCGTTTCCTGTTGGATATGCAGGTGGATGCGGACATCAGGGTCTGAGACCGAAACCGCTGGCCGCTCCCCTGCCCGCTCCCGGAACTGGTCCACAATGGCATCCTTTGCCTTCTGGGATACAAAAAGGGAATGGGAGAAATGATCGCTGTGCAGGACGGTGTCCACGACAAAGGTCATGCCGGGATCCAGGTACAGCCTCCAGTCCACATCCCGCATGCGGGCATAGAGTTCCTCCGGTTTCCGGACCCGGAACGTATGGATCGGCTTCAATATCCGGAGGGCGGTGCGCAGGCTCAGGTTCGCCTTGTACATAAACCCTTCGTCCCCTTCGAAAAAGGCACAGCGGACCCCCTCCCGGACATTCCCTGCCCCCAGCTTCCTCAATTCCTCAGCGAGGACAGCCTCCATCCCGTAGAGGGTTTTGGCGATCATTTTAAAATTTTCTGCCATTGCTTTCGCGATTTGAACCCCAAAAATACACTAATTTTAAGGCCTAGTTACCAAATGACACCTAACCTGTCTCCCTTCGCGGTCCTCAGCATACCGGCACTTGCAGTACTCCTGAGCTTTGCAGCCCTGATCCTGTTCCCGGGGATACGGGTCAAAAGCCATCGGTTGCTATTGTCTTTCAGCGGGGCTTTTTTGCTCGGCATTACGCTTTTTGAGTTGCTCCCGCAGGTATTTTCCGGATTCAGGGGGCGCCAGGCCGGGGTTTTTATAGCCATTGGGATCCTAACGCAGATCGTCCTGGAGTATTTCTCAAGGGGCGCAGAACACGGCCATGTGCATCATAAGGGGGACGGGGCCGGCTTTTCAGTCATGCTTTTCCTGAGTCTCGGGATTCACGCCTTTTTGGAAGGAATCCCCCTGGTCCAGAACACGGATGTGGTATGGGCGATTTCCCTTCACAAAATACCCGTTGCGCTCATTTTCGGGAGTTTTCTTTTGGCTTCTCCCCTGTCCCGTGCCCAAAGCTGGGGTATAATCGTGCTATTCGCACTTATGACCCCGCTGGGCTCCATTTTCGGGAACCTGTCCGCCCTTCAGCAGGTTTATCCCTATTTACTCGCTTTGGTCATCGGGATGATCCTGCATGTCTCCACGACGATACTCTTTGAGAGCTCCAAAAACCACAGTGTGAATTTAAGGCGCCTCGGGGCCATTGTCGTGGGAATGATCCTGGCGTACCTGCTCTAGGTGCTGGTGCTGTGGCCTGTGACAACCTCCAGGTAAACAAGCAACCAGTGGCAAAGGGCCCCGCCCAGGACGAAAAAGTGCCAGATCATGTGATTGAAGGGTATTTTGCGAATCGCATAGAACAGGATCCCGATGGTGTAAAACGCCCCGCCGGCGATCAAAAGTCCCTTTCCCCGGCTATCCAGGTGCTCCATCAGCGTTTCCAGGTCAATCACGATCAGCCATCCCATCAGGAGGTATAAAAGGAGTGAAAAAATCTCAAACCGCCCGGTGAAAAAGAGTTTCAGGATCGTCCCGAAGGCAGCCATCCCCCAAACTGCCCAGAAAAGCGACCACCCACTGCTGTCCCTTAGCGTAATAAGGGCCACCGGGGTATAGGTCCCTGCGATCAGGAAGTAGATGCTGATATGGTCAAGTATCCGGAGTTTTTTCTTGATCCTTGGGTCTGCAACCGCGTGGTAAATGGTGGAGGCTGAAAACAGGAGGACGATGGAAAGGCTGTAGACCCAGAGGGCTGCCCGTCCCAGGCCATCCAGGCCGCTCCCCCTTGAGAGCAACAGAAATGCCCCTGCAATCCCCAGCACGATTCCCAGGGCATGGGTGCCCGTATTCCAGTATTCTTCTTCTTTATAGCTGAGGTGCCGCATAAAAATCCCTGCCGTGCCTGTCGTTTCACAAAGGTACGGCATGTCTGAGAATTGCCCTTACTCGGGGTAAAACCAAAATGGAATATCGATGATGGTCCGCAGGTACACGCTGTCCTGCTGGTGGTCCTTCCTCCGCACGCTCAGCACGTGTTTGCCCTTGGGGATGCTGTCAAGGTCGAGAAAGGTTTCATACCCCACCTGTTTTTGCCGGTTTTGCGCAAAGACAAATTCCGGCTTGAAATTCACACTGTCGATCCGGAAGGTATACATATCCTCAAGGGTTTTGAGGTATTCTTTAAGCCCCTTCCGCTTGGCCGACCACCCGAGGGTGCCATCAGAAGCCGCTGAATAAATCCCCCTTTTGTCCTCCTCGGGTTTGAGGTCCGCATTGAAGTAGAAAATATCGTCCTCCACGCTGCTGCCGTAGACCACAAAAACATTGAGGAATCGATCGGTAATGACCTTGGAGGGTATGGAGGCCCGGTCCACAAAAGACACCTCCCTGTCAATCAGATCGGCATAATTTCCCTTTCCGGCCGTGAACGAATTGGTGCCCATTTCCCTGTCGAGGTAATTGGAGGTGCTGAAACCCGTACCTGTAAGAAAGGTAAGACCGAGATAGAGCGGGATAACGACCCATAACAGCCGCTTCCCGAAACGGGTATCGAGGAAGTTGTAAACCATCGGCCTGTAGAGGATGGAAAGGGTCAGGTATTTAAAGACCCAGTAAAACGGAAAGTAGATTTTTGTGGTCCACTTCTTTTTTTTCAGCCATCCCTGGGTGACAAAGTCGACAAAAGTGAGCAGCAGGCCCACGCCCAGAAAAATGAGAAGCGGGGTGGCCAGCCAGGTTTTGGGCCACTGGCTGGCATCGTCTTTATCCATCCATAAACCGATAAGCACGAAGCAAAAAGTGATCAACAACAAACCCAGCAGGTAAAAAACCAGTAAAAAGGTTACCGCAAATATGATGCTGCAGTATTTCTCAAGGGTGGCTACGTAATTGTCAAAGGACCCGACTGTCTTCTTGAGGTGGCGCGTAAACCTTTCGCTGTAATCGAGCTTTTCATAGTCTATCTCGCCAGAGACGTACCTCAGACCGATAGCTCCGATCCACAACCCCCTCAATATGACATGGGCAATGAGGTTTACCGTTATGATATACCAGGAAACCTCCAGGCCCTGGTAGAGCAGTGCCTTATAAAAATTGTTGTCATTCTCTGCCGCCTTGGTAGCCAGCTCAATAGGATCTATCACCATGAAAAGGCCATAGATGGCAAAACCTGAAATGATCAGTTCGAGTTGCCAGCTTTCCTGCTGGAGGATATCCAGCCACTTTTTGAATTTCTTGTCGTTGGGATCGTAACTCATCGGTGGGTTGACGCTGCCTCTTAAAGATATAATAAATTGGGAAACTGTTACATCCGAAAGGATTTTTAGCCC
>CAZUZE010000069.1:0-9830 GCA_964624565.1 uncultured Robiginitalea sp. | reverse complement strand
AATAAAAAAGTGGAGGCTATCCCCACCAACCAGCTTCCTTTGTACCAGCTAGGGGTGTTTGACGACCCGATCTATGGAACTACCGAGGGGATCATCACCTCCCAGCTCTCTTTGCCGAATACCGGGGGGTTGCAGTTTTTCGGGCGGTTTACCCAGGACCGGGAATTGAATGACCCGGATATCCCGGATGAAAAGGAAACCGTCACGGAGGTGATCCTCTACCTGCCGTATTTCCAGAAAGCGAATGCCGATTCGGACCTGGACGGGGTGAGTGATGCATTTGATGCGGACCCGAATGATTCCACGAGCGATTCGGACGGGGACGGGCTTACCGATGCGCAGGAGACTTCCGGGGGGACAGACCCCCTGAATCCGGATACCGACGGAGATGGAATCGGGGATGCGGAAGACGATTTGACCCTGGACGACCTCTTCCCCCTGCGCCGTGAACTCGACAGCATCTATGGAGACCGGAATGCGTCCTTTACCTTCAGGGTGGCCCGGTCCACCTATTTCCTGAGGGACCTCAACCCGGATTCGGGCTTCCAGGAAACGGAAGCCTATTATTCCGATCAGAACCTCTCTGAGGATTTCACCTCGGACATCCTCTACGAGGGGGTCCTCAAAGTTTCCGACGAACAGTACCTCATCTTCCAGGAAGACGACCCGGACACGGAAGAGGACGAATCCCTTATTGTGGAGGAGCGCATCGAACCAGGGATACGGGTAGCGCTCGACCCGGAGTATTTCCAGGAGAATTTTATCGACCTCGAAGGCTCCTCTGAACTGCTCAGCAATGCGAATTTCAAAGAGTATTTCAGGGGATTGCACCTGAGCCTCGAACCGGTTGGTTCCGATCTGATGATCCTCTTTGACCTTTCCCAGGCCAGCCTGACCATCAACTACACCTATGAAGCCACGACCGAAGGGGAAACCGCTCTCGAAGAAGATGAAGAAGTGCTTCAGTTGCTAGCCGGAGGAGGCAACCAACCCCTTCAGAACAACGCGGTAAACACGCTCACCAGTGAAGCTTATCCCGATGACGTGGCACAGGCATTCGCTTCCCCGGACAACCTCCCGGAAGAAAACGCCTCCCGGATTTACCTCAAAGGGGGGGCCGGGACCTATGCCGAAATTGTGCTTTTCGACCTGCTGGGGGGCGGAGCGGCGATCAATGAGATCCGGCAGAACAACTGGCTGATCAATGAAGCCAACCTTGTTTTCTACGTGGACCGGGAACGCCTCGATGCCGCGGGCCAGCAGGATGAGCCTCCGAGGATTTACCTGTACAATGCCGAGACAAACCTCCCCCTTTTCAATATTGCAACGGAATCCAATGTTGAGAACACCCCTCTGGGCGTTTATCTCAACTACGACGGCCGGCTCGATCAGGCTCTGGGCAAGGGCATCCAGTACAAGGTCAGGATTACGGAGTACCTGAACAACATCATTCAGCGCGACTCCGTGAATGCCACCCTGGGCCTCAGCCTTACCGGAGACATCCGACTGAGGAACAATGCGGATGTCATCCTTCCGGATGGCACTATTAAGGAAATGCCTGTCGGGAACGGGATCACCCCTCTCGGCACGGTACTCATCGGCAGCAATGTCGATGCAGATGACCCCAAGCGACTCCGTCTTGAAATATCCTACACGGAAATTGACCCGAGATAAGCGAATCGTGTGGCGAATCATGCCATTTGTCCAAATTTTTGATCAGGTTCCGGGCAAAGGCGTAATTTTAGGCCTCAAATTCATGGAATTATGTGTGGAATAGTTGGATATATCGGTCACCGGGACGCGTACCCGATCATCATGAAAGGGTTGCAGCGCCTGGAGTACAGGGGCTATGACAGTGCGGGAATCGCCCTCTACGACGGGGCGAATATCAACCTTTCCAAGACCAAGGGAAAAGTAGAAGACCTGAGCGGGAAGGCCCAAAGCGAGATTCCGCTCAAGGGCCAACTGGGTATCGGGCATACGAGGTGGGCCACACACGGGGTCCCCAACGACGTAAATTCCCATCCGCACTATTCCAATTCAGGGGACCTGGTGATCATCCACAACGGGATCATCGAAAACTACGATTCAATCCGGAAGGAATTGTCCAACCGGGGCTATATTTTCCACTCAGACACGGATACGGAAGTCCTTGTCAACCTCATCGAGGAGGTGATGAACAAGGAAGGGGTCAAGCTGGGCAAGGCTGTGCAGATTGCGCTCAACCAGGTGGTCGGCGCCTACGCCATTGCAGTGTTCGACCGCAAAAAGCCCGACGAAATCGTGGTTGCCCGACTCGGGAGCCCGCTGGCCATCGGGATCGGACAGGATGAATTTTTTATCGCCTCGGACGCGTCGCCCTTTATAGAATTCACCAACAACGCCGTCTATCTCGAAGACGGGCAGATGGCCATTGTCCGGTTGGGCAAGGAAATCAAACTGCGCCAGATTAAGGACGATGCGATCGCCTACCCGACAATACTGGAGCTGCAGTTGAACCTGGAGGAAATAGAGAAGGGAGGCTATGACCACTTCATGCTGAAGGAGATCTACGAACAGCCCCGGGCGATCAAAGATACTTTCAGGGGCCGGCTCCTTGCGGACCAGGGGATCATCCGGATGGCCGGGGTGGACCAGAATATGGAGCGGTTCCTCAACGCCAACCGCATTATCATCGCAGCTTGTGGAACCTCCTGGCATGCCGGGCTGGTCGCGGAGTATATTTTTGAAGACCTGGCCCGGATCCCGGTAGAGGTGGAGTACGCCTCTGAATTCCGCTACAGGAACCCGGTAATCACCAAAAACGATGTGCTGATCGCAATTTCCCAGTCCGGGGAAACCGCGGATACCCTTGCCGCCATAAAGCTGGCCAAGGAAAACGGGGCTTTTGTTTTCGGGGTATGCAACGTGGTGGGGTCTTCCATTGCCAGGGAAACGGACGCAGGGGCCTATACCCATGCGGGGCCGGAAATCGGGGTGGCTTCCACCAAGGCATTCACCACCCAGATCACGGTTCTTACTTTGCTGGCGCTTAAGCTCGCCAAGGAAAAGGGTACTTTTTCACAGTCCCGTTTCCATGAGCTGCTTGCTGAAATTGAGGGGATCCCGCAAAAAGTCGAGAAAGCCCTGGAGTCCAACCCCCTGATAGAAATCATCTCAGAGGCTTACAAGGATTCCACCAATTTCCTGTACCTGGGCCGGGGGTATAATTTCCCGGTGGCCCTTGAAGGTGCCCTCAAGCTGAAGGAGATCAGCTATATTCACGCAGAAGGATATCCTGCCGCAGAAATGAAGCACGGCCCGATCGCCCTTATCGACGAGCATATGCCCGTTGTGGTGATTGCCACCAAAAAGGGACATTACGAAAAGGTTGTCAGCAACATACAGGAGATCAAATCCAGGAAAGGGAAGATCATCGCCATTGTCACTGAAGGCGATACACAGGTGCGTGAACTGGCAGACCATGTAATCGAAGTTCCCAACTGCTCAGAAAGCCTGAGTCCCCTGCTGACGACCATTCCGCTCCAGCTTCTCTCGTACCACATAGCCGTCATGCGCGGCTGCAATGTGGACCAGCCCAGGAACCTCGCCAAGTCGGTGACGGTGGAGTAAGACGCCTGGGGGAGGATTTTTCTGCTGTTTTTTTCATATTTTTTACCCATGGCAAAGGGACTTGGCATTTTTATAGCAGTGCTCATTGCTGTGGGCATCCTGCATTGGATCTCCCTCAGAGCGGTTAAAACATCAAAAGTACGGGCGAAAAGACTCCGGACGATCTTCTGGTATTTTTACGGGAATTTCTTTATGATTTTCGGGTTGGTCCGTTTGTCCGATCCGGATTCTTCCAAAGTCATTTCCCTTATACAGGCCCTGATCGGCCTTGTGGTCCTCGTCCTCGTCACCATGGGAAAAATGGAGGAAGGGGTGAAGGAATAGGGGACACTCCCGCCTTCTGTTTTAAAGCACCTCCCCGCGACCACCTGCAGAACCTGCCTGAGCGCCTTTGATCCAAAGGGACCGGGGGGAGGCGATCCTCACCCCTTACGGCTGCCAACCGGACCCCGGTCACGCAAGGGGTTTTCAGGCTGTATTTTCTTCTGATTCCTTCGGCGTACCGGCATTTGGCAAAAGCCCGGAATCCCCGCGGCATTGCGTTGTTCTCAATTTAAGGCACCTTGAATTGAGGCATTCTTAGTATGCATGCATAATTTTACGGGATTGTAAAAATAGTTTCAAAATTCTGTATCTTGCCCACCAAACTTATAACTCAAACTAATCTAAATGAGAACAGGATTTCTTCTTGCCATGTTCCTGTGGGCAGTAGGGGCACAGGCTCAGACCATCGTGCGTGGAAATGTAAGTGATGAAAATGGAGTCCCGGTACCGGCAGCAAACGTTGTGATTGTGGGGACTACCACCGGAACGACTGCTGATTTTGACGGGAATTTCGTGTTGGAAACCTCCGAGGAACCCCCATTTGAACTTCGGATAACCAGCGTTGGGTATACAACGGCAACCGTATCGGTATCGGGGAACAATCAGAATCTCACAATAACACTGGCCGAGGCCCAGACCTTCCTGGACGAAGTGGTCATCTCCGCTTCCAGAACACCGGAGCGCCTTTTTGAATCCCCGGTTTCCGTGGAGCGCTTCGGGCTCAAGGAGATCAAGAATACCCCGGCCGAATCCTTTTACGGGGGGCTTCAAAACCTGAAAGGGGTGGATATCAACACCAACAGTTTGACGTTTCAATCAATCAACACGAGGGGATTTGCCACGTTTGCCAATACGCGCTTTATGCAGTTGGTCGATGGGATGGACAATACCGCCCCCGGTCTGAACTTCGTCCTTGGGAACCTCGTCGGGATGAGCGAACTGGAAGTACAGAGCATTGAAATCCTGCCGGGAGCCTCCTCTGCCCTCTACGGGGCAGGCGCCTTCAACGGGATCCTGTTTATGAACAGCAAGAACCCTTTTGACTACCAGGGGATCAGCGCGTATTTCAAAACGGGCTTTACCCAGCAGGATGCCGCCGGAACCAATCCCTATTACGATTTTGGGATCCGGGCCGCCCATGCGTTCAGCGACAAGTTTGCGATCAAGGCGAATTTTTCATACCTGCAGGGGGAGGACTGGCATGCAAACAACGAGGAGGATTTGTTGCGTCCCGGGGCCACCCGGGAGAACCCTGCCTACGACGGACTAAACGTCTATGGGGACGAGGTCAGTACCTTCCTGAATTTTGACCAGCTTGCGGGGCTCCCTTCCGGGACGGTGGGTGCAGCCCAGGTATCCCGTACGGGATATGCCGAAGGGGACCTGCTCAATTACAATGCCCAGAGTGTCAAAACCGACTTCTCAGTGTATTACCGTCCCTTCGCGAATGACTTCGAAATTATTTACAACGGTCGGATAGGCCGGGGGAATACCATCTACCAGGGGGCGAACCGGTATGCCATCCGGAATTTCAACCTGCAACAGCACCGGATCGAGTTCAGGAATGACAACTTTTTTGTCCGGGGGTATATCACTGCGGAGAATTCCGGGGATTCCTATGACACCCGTTTCGCTGCCATCAATGTCAACCGTTCCTGGAAAGGGGACCAGGAGTGGTTCAGGGACTATGCCCAGACCTTTATCGGGGCCCGCCTCGGGGTGGGTACGGGCGTGCCACTGGACGAGGACACCGCCCACGCGCTGGCCAGGCAGGCCGCCGACCAGGGACGTCTGGTGCCCGGCACGGCTGGTTTTGATGCCGCCTTCAACCGGGTGATCTCCGATGGGGACCTAACCACAGGTGCGAAGTTCATCGACAACACCAAGTTCCGCCATGTGGACGCCAATTACAATTTTGCCCACCTGACCCACGACTTTGCGGATATCATGATCGGCGGCTCTTTCCGGGAGTATGAACTAAATTCCCAGGGTACCATCTTCACCGATTTTGACGGGCCCATTACGTATAATGAATACGGGGCATACCTGCAGGTTCAGAAAGAATTCCTCGATGAACGGCTTAAGTTCACAGGATCCGTCCGGTACGATAAAAACGAATTTTTTGATGGCTTCTTTTCCCCCCGGGCTTCCATCCTGGCAACCCTGGGTGAAAACAGGAACCACAACATTCGCTTCTCCGTCCAGCAGGGATTCCGCAACCCGACCACCCAGGACCTGTTCATTGGGTTGAATGCGGGAAGGGCCATTCTTGTGGGTTCCGCCGAAGCCAACCTGGATCGCGACGTACGGACTTTCGACCTCAGCCCGGCCGGACAAACGCTTACCGGAAATACGACGGCTACGGTAGTGGGAAGGACGGCCTATGAGAATGCTTTTTCAGCGAGTTCAGTGCAGGCAGGCGCCCCCGAGGCAGTGGAGACAGCCCTGGTTCAGCCAGAGGAAATCACGGCCTTTGAAGTCGGGTACCGTGCCCAGGTCGGCCGCGTGGCCATCGATGTAAGCGGGTACTACAACCAGTACGACAACTTTATTTCGAACACCAACGTCATTGTGCCTTTCTACGGGGAAGCAGGTGACAATGCCCTCTCCCTGCTCGCCTTGCAGAACAGCGATTTCTTCGTTTACCAGAATTACACGAACTCGCCTGCCGAGGTGGAATCCTACGGGGCCACCATAGGCATAGACGCCAAGGTGCTTGGCGATTTTGATTTTGGCATCAACTATACCTATGCGGAGTTTGAATTCGACCAGGCGGCCTTCCCTGATTTCAGGACGCAGTTCAACACGCCCAGGCACAAGGTAAAGGCTTCCTTCGGGCATACGGAGCTCTTCAAGAACTTCGGGTTTAACATCAATTACCGCTGGAGCGATGCCTATGAGTGGCAGAACACCTTTGCCGACGGCCCGATACCTTCCTTTTCCGTGCTGGATGCACAGCTCAATTATGCCGTCCCAAGCCTGAAATCGATCTTTAAACTGGGAGGTTCCAACATCCTGGGAGAAGACTTCTTCTCAGCTGTGGGAACGGGGATCGTAGGGTCTATCTTCTACGTTTCCTGGACCGTCAACCCGTAAGGGGAACAACCTGAATAAAAGGCACCGGGGGACCGGTGCTTTTTTTATTTAAAAAGGGGTGAAATCCGTTTCGATTTATGGATGAATGGCCTATCTTTGCAGCCGAAAAAATGCAGCTAAGGCGTTACTAAATACAGCACAATGGCAAAACATTCAGGAAGGGTATCCCAAATCATCGGACCGGTAATCGACGTTGAATTTCCTTCGGAGGCCGAGCTCCCGAAAATCTACGATTCCCTTGAAATCAAAAGGGAAGACGGATCTGTCCTGGTACTTGAAGTACAATCCCACATCGGCGAGAATTCAGTCCGTTCGATTTCCATGGACTCCACGGATGGTCTTAGCCGCGGCACGGAGGTCATTGCCACCGGGGCTGCTATTCAGATGCCCATAGGGGAGAACGTGTATGGCCGCCTGTTCAATGTAATCGGGGACGCGATCGACGGCCTGGGGAACCTGCCCAAGGCCGGGAAGGACGGCCTGCCGATCCACCGGGAGGCTCCCAGGTTCGAGGACCTTTCCACCTCGACCGAGGTCCTGTTTACGGGGATCAAGGTTATCGACCTGATCGAACCCTATGCAAAAGGAGGAAAAATCGGCCTCTTCGGGGGCGCCGGGGTAGGAAAGACCGTTTTGATCCAGGAGCTGATCAACAATATCGCCAAAGGACACGGAGGACTTTCGGTTTTCGCAGGGGTTGGGGAACGGACCCGGGAAGGGAATGACCTGCTTCGCGAAATGCTCGAATCCGGGATTATAAAGTACGGTGAAGAGTTTCTCCACTCCATGGAAGAAGGCGGCTGGGACCTTAGCAAGGTAGATATGAAGGCCATGAAGGAGTCCAAGGCCACTTTTGTGTTCGGACAGATGAACGAACCTCCCGGGGCAAGGGCGCGGGTAGCCCTTTCCGGGTTGACAATCGCCGAGTATTTCCGGGATGGCGCGGGAGACGGACAGGGGAAGGATGTTCTTTTCTTTGTAGACAATATTTTCCGCTTTACCCAGGCCGGTTCTGAGGTATCCGCCCTTCTGGGTAGGATGCCTTCCGCGGTGGGTTACCAGCCCACCCTGGCCACTGAAATGGGCGCCATGCAGGAGCGAATTACCTCTACCAAAAGGGGTTCCATTACCTCTGTTCAGGCGGTTTACGTCCCTGCGGATGACCTTACCGACCCTGCGCCGGCCACAACGTTTGCCCACCTTGATGCGACCACCGTACTCTCGCGGAAGATTGCGGAGCTGGGGATTTACCCCGCGGTAGACCCCCTGGATTCCACCTCCCGTATCCTTACTGCGGATATCCTTGGAAAGGAGCACTACGATTGTGCCCAGCGGGTCAAGGAGTTGCTGCAGCGCTATAAGGAACTCCAGGATATTATTGCCATCCTCGGGATGGAGGAGCTTTCCGAGGAGGACAAGCTCGCCGTTGCTCGGGCCCGTAGGGTCCAGCGGTTTTTGTCCCAGCCTTTCCACGTGGCCGAGCAGTTCACGGGGATCCCAGGGGTGTTTGTAGACATCAAGGACACCATCAAAGGCTTCAACATGATCATGGACGGGGAACTCGACCATCTTCCCGAATCTGCCTTCAACCTGAAGGGGACCATTGATGAGGCGATCGAGGCAGGGGAGAAAATGCTGGCCGAAGCGTAAGACATTTGGCAGTGGCGGTTTGTGGCAGGAGTTGGATTTGTGCCGGATGCTGCCCTTAAAAAACAAGACCTATGTATTTAGAGATTGTATCACCTGAGGCGACCCTTTTCTCCGGAGAAGTGACCTCGGTTACCGTACCCGGAGTGAACGGGGAATTTCAGATGTTCCAGGACCACGCCCCCATCGTTTCCCTCTTGCAGGAAGGGGCTGTAAAGATCGGCGGGAACATGGAAATCGAGGAGGAATTCCAGCATCGGTTTACCCGGGCTTCGGATGGCAAGACCATCCTGAAGATCAACAGCGGCACGGTGGAGTTGAAGAATAACAGGATCATCGTACTTGCGGATTAACCGCCTGCAAATTGAATATACCGCCCGCATCGGAAGATGCGGGTTTTTTTTTGGCAACGGATTGGTTGCCGGTTTTGGACGGGCAAAGATTACATAAAAAAACAGGGATATAGTATTTTTGGTATATGGCTGATTTTCCCAGGAAACTCGAGGACAGGTTGCAGGCGCGCAGGGAAGACGGGTCCTTCCGCAGCCTGCACTCCGCTAAGGATCTGGTGGATTTCTCCTCAAACGACTACCTGGGTTTTGCCCGGGTGGCCGCAGCCGAAACCGGGGGGCATGCTTCGGGGAGCACGGGCTCACGGCTGATCAGCGGGAACCACTCTCTTTACGGGGAGGCGGAGGCGAAGATCCGGGACTTTCACAGGGCGGAAGCGGCCCTGCTGTTTAATTCCGGCTATGATGCCAATGTGGGCATGCTTCCTGCCCTGCTGCAGCGAAATGACTTCATATTTTACGACGCGTCGGCCCATGCCAGCATCCGCGATGGCATTTCCCTGGGCAAGGCGAAAAGCTATAAATACGACCACAACAGCCTCCCTTCGCTGAAGGAGCGGGTAAGGCTGGTCCTGGGAGGGGGGATCCCGGAGGGCTCCGAGGTTTACGTGGTTACCGAAACGGTTTTTTCCATGGAAGGGGATGGCCCCGAAGTGGGGGAACTCGCCGAGTACTGCAGGGCTGAAGGGTTTCGTCTGATCCTGGACGAGGCCCATGCCGCCGGGGTCCTGGGGCCCGGTGGGCGCGGTGTGGCCGTCGGTGCGGGATGCCAGGATTCGGTTTTTGCCCGGATCATAACGT
>CAZUZE010000068.1:0-9863 GCA_964624565.1 uncultured Robiginitalea sp. | reverse complement strand
AGCCCATCCTGCCCTATGCCCTTTCCTTTGCTGCCGGGGCCATGATCTTTGTGGTAGTGGAGGAAGTGATCCCCGAAACCCAGCAGGACAAGTATACCGATATTGCGACGATGGGTTTTATCGCCGGGTTTATCATCATGATGTGCCTGGATGTGGGGCTTGGCTAAAAGCCTGCAAAAATAAGGGCAGCGCGCAACTTTCCGCGACTATTGCTGGCTCCACGGTGGCACAACCCCATTGGAGCGCGCATAGGCAATCAGCTGTCCTTTGTGTTCCCCGCTGTGTTCCAGGACCACCAACAGGGCAGACAACCGGTTCATTTTGGCGAATCCGAGGTCGACTTCCTCCCCGAGGGTGCCGGCATCGACGGCCATTGCTTTCTCCCGGACAAAGGCGGCGGATTTGTTAAAGGCTTCCAGGATCGATTCCCTGCCCTTTATGGACTCCATCGTCATGATATCCACCCCTTCCGGTGGCGGATACCCCAATTTCATCGCCAGGTAGTAGTTGGCGGCTGCAACGTGCAGGATGGTTTCCCCTGTGGAACGCACCCCGGGGGCCGGCCTCCAGTCCATCTGCGCCTCATCAAAGGCGTTTGCAAGGGCGACGATCTGCCCCTGGGTCATTTGCAAAAGCCCGTCAATGCTTTTCTGGGCCAGGTCGTCCTGGGCATACCCCGTCATGCCTATTAACAAAAGGCAGAAGATTCCGATTTTTTTCATCAGTCGTGTTTTTAGTTAGGGATTGAGGTGAACGGGGAACCATTTAAAGGTATGCAAAAAATTTGGTTTGCTCCCGACCTAGTGTCCCCAGGGCTAATCGGGCCAGGCGGTCGCACCATGCCCCCCAGGGGAAGACTGCGCCGGTGAACCCTGCTGCGCGCTTCACCTCGGGGAGGACCGCCCTGATGCCTGCCCGAAATACCTTCCGGTTGTGTATCTTTAGATTTCAATCCAAACGCACGCACTATGAATCGCACGGGTTTTATTCTTCTGAGCCTGCTTCTTTTCCTTTCGGCACCGCAGGGCGCTGCCCAGAAAAAGCCATTTGAATACCTCGATGTATTTGACCTCCAATACGCTTCGGACCCGCAGATCAGGCCCCAGGGGGACTGGATCGTCTACCGCCGAATGGGGTTTGACATCCTCTCGGACCGGGCGGAGGGGAACCTCTGGATGATCCGCACCGATGGGAGCGGGCACCAGAAAATGACTTCCCGGGAAGTCTCGGAGAGCAGTCCGGTCTGGTCCCCGGACGGGCAGCGGCTGGCCTTTGTCAGTGCTACGGACGAGGGATCTGAAATCTACCTCTACTGGGTGGATTCCGGTAAATTTGCCCGGCTCACCCAACTCCCGGGCAGCCCGGGATCCCTGAGTTGGTCCCCGGATGGCGGGCAGCTCGCCTTTACCATGAACGTGCCCGAAAAAGCCCCTGTCATCGCCAAACTCCCCCCCATGCCAAAGAACGCAAAATGGGCCGGGGCCCCGAGGATCACCGACCGGCTCTACCACGAGGCGGACGGGCGCGGGTATATCCCCCCGGGCTTCAGCCACCTCTTCGTCGTCCCTTCGGAAGGCGGGGCCGCCCGGCAGGTGAGTTCGGGGGATTACCACCACAGGGGGCCGGTTTCCTGGTCCGCCAACGGGGAGGTCCTCTATTTTTCTGGCAACCGGAATGACGACTGGGAATACGATTTCAACAACAGCGAAGTGTACAGCCTTGAGCTGGCATCGGGGAAGATCACGGCCCTGACGGAAAGCCCCGGGCCGGACCGGGGGCCCGTGGCCTCCCCGGACGGCAAATACATCGCGTACACGGGGTATACGGATCGGGTACAGGCCCATCAAACCACCGAATTAAGGCTGATGAATGCAGACGGATCCGGCAAGCGGACCCTCACCGGTTCGCTGGACCGCAGCGTCAGCGACCTCACCTGGGACTCCAGGAGCCGGGGGCTCTACTTTACCTATGACGACAAGGGAAATACAAAGATCGGCTATATTCCCCTCTCCGGGGAGGTTCGCAAACTCGCTGACAATTTGGGGGGTACCTCCATCGGCCGGCCTTATGGGGGAGGGAGCTTCAGCGTCAGCGATGAGGGCACCCTTGCCTATACCTTTACCCGCCCCGAATTTCCGGCTGACATTGCCGTTTTGCAGCCGAAGGACAAATCGCCGAAACGGATTACCCAACTGAACCGGGGCCTGCTCGACCAGCGAAACCTGGGCAGGGTGGAGGAACTCTGGTACAAATCCACGGTAGATGGGCGGGACATACAGGGCTGGATCGTTTACCCGCCGGACTATGAGGCTTCCAAAAAATATCCGTTCCTGGTGGAGAACCACGGGGGTCCCATATCCAATTACGGGGACCGCTTTACGGCGGAGATCCAGCTGTATGCGGCGGCCGGGTACATCGTCTTTTACCCGAACCCCCGGGGGAGCACCAGCTACGGGGAGGATTTCGCAAACCAGCTCTACAACAACTACCCCGGGGACGACTACCAGGATGTCATGGACGGCGTGGACGCCTGCATAGCCCGTGGGATTGCGCATGAGGACCAGCTTTTTGTCACCGGGGGCAGCGCCGGAGGGATCATGACGGCCTGGATCATCGGGAAAAACGACCGTTTTGAAGCGGCCGTGGTGGCAAAACCCGTGGTCAACTGGATCAGCAAGACCCTGGTGGCGGACAACTATTTCCAGTACGCCAACAGCAGGTACCCGGGCCAGCCCTGGGAGAATTTTGAGGGCTACTGGAAGTTTTCCCCCCTCTCCCTGGTCGGCAATGTGAAAACACCCACCATGGTCCTGGTCGGCATGAACGACCTGAGGACCCCCCCGAGTGAAGCCAAACAGCTCTACCACGCCCTGAAGCTGCGCAAAGTGGAAACCGTGCTGGTCGAAATCCCGGAAGCCGGCCACGGGATAGCCAACCGCCCGAGTAACCTGATCAGCAAGGTTGCCCATACCCTGGCGTGGATGGATAAATACAGGAGCTCAACCGAAAACTGATGTCCGGAGCGAAACGCCACTGGTTGCTGAACCTGC
Organism: uncultured Robiginitalea sp.; assembly: GCA_964624565.1. GTDB lineage: Bacteria > Bacteroidota > Bacteroidia > Flavobacteriales > Flavobacteriaceae > Robiginitalea. The sequence continues at coordinate 6,813 of CAZUZE010000068.1, read as the reverse complement.
TGATCCTCCTCTCGGTAGTGGTCTGCCTGATTGCCTTTGCCGCCCATTACCACAACTGGAAACGCCTCGATGAAGACCGGCTGCAGCTGCTTTCCGGCCTCTACTACAAGGAGGTTCGCTTTAGTGAAATCGACAGCCTTTCCTGGACGGAACACCTCCCGCAGATGGAGCGGGACCATGGATTTTCTGTCTGGGCACGGGAAAAGGGGCGGTTTCGGGACTCCCTCTTTCCGGGCCGGCCGGTTTACGTGTTTGTCGACGACCTCAGGCAGCCAAAGCTGAAGATCACTTACCGGGATTCCCTCATCCTTTATTTAAACTTCCCGGATTCCATGGAAACCCGTGCCATGTATGAACTCCTGCTTCGGAAGATGCCACCGGGGGATGAAAAATCCCCGTAGGTGCCTCTAATTTGGGAATTCCTTTGCTATTCTTCTGGTGAGAAGCCCTTAGATTTGTAGAAAGAGACTGCCCCATATGAAATTGTTTTTTTCCCTTTGCTTGTTCACCCTTCCCGCATTGCTTTTGGCACAAACCGCTACCCTTGAGGTGCAGGTTCGGGACGTCTCCTCTTCACAAGGGGATATCCTGGTGGCCCTGTACAGGGAAGAGGAAACCTTCCTGAAATTCGAACACGTCTACCGGACGGCGGGGGCCCCGGCCGAAAAGGGGGTGACGCATGTTACTATAGAAGACCTTCCGCACGGGGAATACGCCCTGGCGATTTTTCACGATGAAAACGGGAATGAGGAACTGGACACGAACTTTCTGGGAATCCCTAAAGAACCCCTTGGGTTCTCAAATGCAAAATTGAAGGCTTTTGGCCCTCCCGGATTTAAGGAATGCCTGGTGATCCTCAAAGAGGACACCGTCCTGCAGGTGACGCTTCAGTAGCGCACTATCAGTTGCCTTTTTTCGTGGTGATTTCGATTACCCCGTTGGCACCGCGCGCCCCGTAGATCGAGGCATTGGAACCGGTCAGGGCCCTGATGTCCTGCACGTCCACCGGCTGGACGATATTCTCCACCGCCCGGAAGGAATTCCCAATGATCAGCCCATCCACGACATAGAGCGGATAGGGGGGCTCTCCCGTCGTGCTGCTGGAATTTTTGATAAATACAGGGACCCCTCCGCGGAGGGTCACCCCGGGCAACTTCTGGATCCGGTTCACCAGGGGCAGCACGGCGGCATTCTGATTGTCGAGGGTCTTTTCCAAATCCGTTTCATTCCCTGTAGCCGCAGTCTTTGAGCTTCCGCAGGAGAGCAGGAAGGAAGCAGCTAGTAACAGGAGCATCAGCTTTTTCATCTTCTCATATTTTCAACAAGATATTCATAAGCCCCGAAGTGGACAATAGCGGGATCCATTATATTTACCGTTCAGCTTGGAAAGTTCTCATAAAAAAGCAACTATGGAAAGCATTCTACTCGCGCAGGTCATGGGGTCCCTGCTGGGGTTCCTCGGTGTCCTTTTCGGCGCCTTCGGCGCCCACTACCTGAAAGGGAAACTAACGGAATCGCAACTGCAGGCATTTGAAACCGGGGTTCGCTACCAGCTCGTGCACGCGGTCCTGCTGCTCGTGCTCAGTTTCAACTTCTCATTCGACACCGGACTCGAGCACTATATCATCCGCGCATTCCTCCTTGGGACACTCTTTTTTTCCTTTAGCATTTACGGGCTGGTCCTCAGCGAGGGCTTCGGGAGAAAGTGGCGGTTCCTGGGTCCGGTAACCCCTCTCGGGGGCCTGCTGCTACTGGCAGGATGGGCCCTGTTGGGCTACCATTTTGTAGCTAACATCGTCTAGCTACCGGCACCCGCAGTCGGAGTTGCCACAGCCTTTGGAAGTACCCGATTTACCGGACCTGGATACTTCCGGCCAAACGAATTTATATAGCAAATACCCCACAGCGACAGCCAGGGTGAGGTAAGCCAGGAAGTGTTGCCAGTCCAGAGCCATCACGAGAGCATTTGATACGCGGTCAGTGCGGCAAGATACGCAATGACGGTCATAAAGCCCAATTGCAGCAGGGGCCATTTCCAGCTGTTGGTTTCCCTCTTTACAATGGCCAGCGTACTCATGCACTGCATGGCAAAGGCGTAGAACAGCATGAGGGAGACCCCTGAAGCCAGGTTGAAAAGGGGCCTGCCGTCTTCCCTTACCTCGGCGGCCATCCGGTTCTTGATGGTTTCTTCTTCGTCACTGCCCACGCTGTAGATCGTGGCAAGGGTGCCCACAAAAACCTCCCGGGCCGCAAATGAAGTAAGGACGGCAATGCCAATTTTCCAGTCATAGCCGAGGGGGCGTACCACCGGCTCAATTAGCTTCCCCATTTTACCGATAAAAGAATGCTCCAGTTTGAAGCTCGCGATCTCCTGGTTGATCACACGGGTTCTGAGTTCGGCCTGCAGTTTCGAAAGGGAATCCTGCGAATACGCCACAGGCTCCCTGTTTTCCCTTTCGGAAACCCCTGAAGGCAGGGCGGCCTGGTATTCCTGCAACTTATTCGAAATAAAGGCCTCGCTGTTTTTGGTCAGGCCTTCGCGGGCCACCCTTTCGGTGACGATTTGTTCAGCGTTCTTAAATTCCTCCGAAACCCCGTTGGAGCCTAAAAACCAAAGGACTATGGAAATGGCGAGTATGATTTTCCCTGCCCCGTACACAAAGCTCCTGGTCTTTTCGACAACCGTGTAGAAGACGTTTCTCCAGAGGGGCCATTTGTAGTTGGGCATCTCCACCATAAAAAAGGTATGGCTCCGGACCTTCAGGACCTTGTTCAGGACCTTGGCAGCTAGGATGGCCGCTGCAAAGCCCAGGAGGTATAACATCATCAGGGTCAGTGCCTGGTACCCCAGCCCCATAAACCGCCCCTGGGGGATTACTAGGGCTATGATGATCAGGTATACCGGCAGCCGGGCAGAACAGGTTGTAAAAGGGACCACCAGGATGGTGATCAGCCGTTCTTTCCAGTTTTCGATATTGCGGGTGGCCATAACGGCCGGGATGGCACAGGCGGTGCCCGAGATCAGAGGGACCACGCTCTTCCCGCTCAGCCCGAAGGGCCGCATCAGGCGGTCCATCAGGAACACCACCCGGCTCATATACCCGGATTCCTCCAGGATGGCGATAAAAAAGAACAGGAAGGCGATCTGGGGGATAAAGATGACGATCCCCCCGATCCCGGCGATGATCCCTTCCGCGATCAGGTTGGTGAAAACGCCAGGCGGCAGGGTGTTTTTGACCCATTCGCTCGCTGCCGCAAACTGCTCGTCGATAAAATCCATCGGAACGCTGCTCCAGTCGTAGATCGCCTGGAAAATGGTCAGCAGGATGACAAAAAAGATCAGGTACCCGAAAATTTTATGGGTCAGGACCTTGTCCAGGGTGGCCCTCCATCCCCTGGCCGCCATCCGGTCCACTTTGTATGTCTGCTTCAGGATCCCGTTGATATACTGATACCTCAGGATCGTTTCCCGGTGCTGGAGTTTTTTCAATTCGGCATCCGACTTGATCTCAAAATGGGAGGTGCCAAGCAGGTCCTTTTTTTCCAGGGGGGTGAAATTTACATCCTGGGTTATGACCACCCATAGTTTATAGAGGTCCTTGCCCGGAAAGGTCCGTGCCAGTTGCCCGAAGTACACCGGATCGATTGCCGAGATGTCCATGTTGGGACCTTTTGGGAGCTCCCGGTAGGTTTCGATCAGCTTTTTCAGGTCCTCGATACCCGTGTTCTTCCGGGTACTCACCAGGGCAATCTTCGTCTTGAGCAACTGCTCCATCTTCGGAATGTCCAGGGTAATGCCCTTGTGGTCCATCCGGTCGGCCATGTTGATCACCAGGATGGCGGGAATCTTCAGGTCCTTGATCTGGGTGAATAGCAGCAGGTTCCGCTTGAGGTTCTCCACATCGCTCACCACGACGGCGACATCCGGAAAATCAGGGGCATTTTTGTTGAGCAAAAGCTCTACCGCCACGCTTTCGTCCAGGGAGGTGGTATTGAGGCTGTAGGTTCCGGGAAGATCCAGAATATGGGCCCTGACACCGCGGGAGAGCTTGCATAGCCCCATTTTTTTCTCCACCGTGATCCCCGGGTAGTTCCCCACTTTTTGCTTCAGGCCGGTAAGGGCATTGAATACCGAGGTCTTCCCGGTATTGGGGTTTCCGATAAGGGCTACCTTGATGTCTTTACTCATGGCCCGGGATAGGTTCCAGCTCAATCTGCAGGGCGACCGAGCGTCGGATGGCGATATGCGAACCGTTTACGTTGATGTAAATCGGGTCTTTCAGGGGCGCTACCTGTATCAGTTCCACCAGGTTTCCCGGCAGGCATCCGAGTTCGAGGAGCTTGATCGGCAGGGCATCCTCACGGAATTCCTTGATAATCCCTTTTTCCCCCCTCTTCAGATGTGCTACGGTGAAAACCAAAGCTTATTTAGATTGATTTTAAGTAACGACAAAAATAAAGGATTTTGTGGACATGGAGACCTTTATGGGGAGAAACGCACACTGTACTACTCTTTTTCGCTCCGTTTCAGGATCCTGAGGTCCTCCAGGAGGCGGTCCATTTCCTCCTTATTGGTGCCATCGTAGGTTCCCCGGATGCGACGGTTCCGGTCCACCAGGATGAAGTTTTCTGTGTGGATCATGTCAAAGGGCCCCCCGTCCCCGTCTGTTTTGACAGCCAGGTAGGATTTGCGGGCGAGGTCGTAAATCTGCTTTTTGTCCCCCGTAACCAGGTTCCATTTTGAGTCGACCACCCCTTTTTCCAGGGCGTATGCTTTTAAGCGGGGCACGGAATCGATCTCGGGGGTGACCGAATGGGAGAGCAGGAGCACCTCGGGATCGTCCAAAACCTCCCCCTGCAGGTATGCCATGTTGTCGGTCATGATCGGGCAGATCGTCGGGCAGGTGGTAAAGAAGAAATCGGCGACGTAGATCTTGTCCCGGTAGTCCTTCTGGGTAATCGTATCCCCGTTCTGGTTGACCAGCGAAAAATCGGAAATCGTGTGGTATTTTTTAATGTGGGCCAGTTCCGGGTCGACGAGTTCCGGGTTGAAATCCGCGGGCTGGTAGACGGGCAGTGTTTTTTTGGGTTGGAGGGCGTTGTAGAACAGCACGATAATCACGGCTGAAATGCCCAGCATGACCAGGCCGAAGATTTTGAATTTGGCAAAAAAAGAACGCATAGGTGCCGTGCTTTGCGCAAAGGTACATTCCGAAACCGTGTCTATCAACTGCATGGGCCATGGCCGCTGCTAAAACTTTCTTAAAGAACCCACAGGGGCATTATTTTCTTTTCAAAAGCGCCTTCAAAAGCTTAGTTTTGTTCGTTTTAATCGATTCAAGCGATTTATGTCTGCTATTGTGATTCAAGCTTCCATGTTCCTGCTGAGCCTCTCCCTGTTGATTGTGCTCCACGAGTTGGGACATTTCCTCCCCGCTAAAGCCTTCAAAACAAGGGTCGAGAAATTCTACCTCTTTTTTGACGTCAAGTTTTCCCTCTTCAAAAAGAAGATAGGGGAGACCGTTTACGGCATTGGATGGCTGCCGCTGGGGGGCTATGTGAAGATCGCCGGAATGATCGACGAGAGCATGGACACCGAGCAAATGAACCAGCCGCCCCAGCCCTGGGAGTTCCGCTCCAAACCGGCCTGGCAGCGGTTGATTATCATGCTCGGGGGGGTTACCGTCAATTTCCTGGTGGCCCTGCTGATCTATATTTTTGCCTCCTACCACTACGGGGACGCGGATATTGCGACCTCAAGCATCAAAGACGGGTACTGGGTGACCAACCCCGTATTTACGGAACTCGGCGTGCAGACCGGGGACAAGCTTATCACCATCGACGGGGTGGCTTATGAGAATTACTCGGACCTGAGGCGGAACATGATCACGGCCGAGCGCTTCACGGTAGAGCGGGACGGGCAACCCATCACCATAGAGCTGCCCGTGGACTTCCTGGGCAAACTCAGCACGGGGGAGGACCTGAGCTTTTTTGAATTGCGGATCCCGTTTTTGGTAGGCCAGGTACCGGATACCTCCCATAATGCACAGGCAGGCCTGGAGAAAGGGGATATCCTCAAGCGAATTAACCAGACGGAGATCACCTATTTCGACGAGGCCATCGAGGCCCTCGAAGAGAACAAGGGCCGGCAGGTGGAGGCCGTTGTCATGAGGGAGGGCCGCCCAGTGGAGCTCACCCTGAACGTCAATGAGGAAGGGAAACTCGGCATTCAGCCCGGGGGCACCTACAAGCAGTTTGAGGAAATGGGCTTTTTCCAGATCGTCCAGAAGAAATACGGTTTCTGGGAGAGTTTTTCGGTAGGGGCCAGCAAGTTCAGCAACCAGTTGGGCGGGTACTGGCTGCAGCTCAAGAAAATCTTCACCCCGAGTACGGGGGCCTATAAGGGGGTCGGCGGCTTCAAGGCAATTTTTGATATTTTCCCAGATACCTGGAGCTGGCAGCAATTCTGGAGTATCACGGCCTTTTTGTCCATCATGCTCGCCGTGCTGAACCTTTTGCCAATCCCAGCCCTGGACGGGGGCCATGTGATGTTCCTGCTCTACGAGATGGTCTCGGGCCGCAAGCCGAGCGATAAATTCATGGAGTACGCCCAGATGGTGGGCTTTGTGCTCCTCCTGGCACTGATCGTATTTGCCAACGGGAATGATATATACAAGGCGCTGACCCGATAATTATCCCGTTTTTTTTGTTGGGCGATTGTTTAGAAACTTCTATATTTGCGTCCTCCAAATGGAGACATTCCTCCTTAGCTCAGTTGGTTAGAGCATCTGACTGTTAATCAGAGGGTCGCTG
>CAZUZE010000067.1:0-9934 GCA_964624565.1 uncultured Robiginitalea sp. | reverse complement strand
TGCTCGAATTTATTTTTTGCTCCATGACGCGAAGGCGGTCCCGGACCATGACGATTTTATGGAAAAAAGCAGTGATGGGGATTTCCTTTGACGACAGGTTCGGGTCCCCGGGCACCAGGACCAGATTGCCCCCCTTCCACTTGTCGGCAAGGGGCACCAGTGAAGTCGCATCGCTCCATTTGCGCAGGATTTCCGTCAATATGGTTTCAACCTCCGAAAAACTTACGGTGTCCACCTCGTCCCTTACCGCTTCAATGACCTCAAAATCGGACCCGATATCAATCGTTTCAATCCCGTGGTCCAGAAAAGAAACCCAATAATGGTCCGAACTCACATTGATGACCACTCCTTTCCCCAAATCAGGGTGCGAGATCCTCGAACCAATCCCCATTAACTTCATATGTTGCTATTTGAGACCTAAATTAAGACGGGGATTTTTATTAGCCAACTAAAACCCGGGCTGCTTCCGATTTACATGTCAAAATCGTAATTTCGCGACTTGCTTTAATCATGAATATTTCCAGCGATCAAAATATCTCAGTCCAGGGGGCCCGGGTCCATAACCTCAGGAATATCGACGTGGAAATCCCGAGGGAAAAACTCGTGGTGATCACCGGGTTATCGGGCAGCGGGAAGTCATCACTGGCATTTGACACCATATACGCCGAAGGGCAAAGGCGCTATATTGAAACCTTTTCGGCCTACGTAAGGCAGTTTCTGGGAAGCCTCGAACGCCCGGACGTGGATAAGATCGACGGCCTTTCTCCCGTAATTGCGATCGAGCAGAAAACGACCTCCCGTTCGCCCCGTTCCACTGTAGGCACCATTACAGAAGTTTATGATTTTCTGCGCCTGCTCTATGCAAGGGCTTCGGACGCCTACAGTTATAATACGGGCAAAAAAATGGTGAGCTATACGGACGAACAGATCCGCGATCTCATTGCATCCGATTTCAGCGGGAAGCGCATCAGCCTGCTCGCCCCTGTAATCCGTTCCCGTAAAGGGCATTACCGCGAGCTGTTTGAACAAATTGCCAAACAGGGATTTGTCAAGGTCCGCGTGGACGGGGCCATCCGGGACCTTGAAAAGGGCATGAAGGTAGACCGTTACAAAACCCATGATATCGAGATCGTCGTGGACCGGTTGCTGGTCTCAGACGGGACTGAAACCCTGAAGCGCCTGGACGAGAGCATCCGGGCAGCTATGTATGCCGGTGACGATGTGCTCATGGTCCTCGAGGAGGAAGAAGCATCTCCAAGATATTTCAGCAGGGCCCTGATGTGCCCGCAGACCGGTATTTCCTATCCCCTGCCCGAGCCCAACACCTTTTCGTTCAATTCCCCACGCGGCATGTGTCCGGAGTGCAACGGCCTGGGTCACATCTACCAGGTGAACCCCGACAAGATTATCCCGGACCCATCCGTTTCCATAAAGGCCGGAGGGATCGCCCCCCTGGGGCCCTTTAAGAAATCATGGGCCTTCAAACAGCTGGAAACCATAGGGCTCCGGTATGGTTTTTCCCTTGAAGACCCCATTTCGGCAATTTCCCCTGAGGCCCTGGAAGTAATCCTGAACGGTGGGGATGAGCGGTTTGAAATCGATTCGAAAACCCTTGGGGTGCGCAGGCAGTACCGCATCGACTATGAGGGGATTGCCACCTTTCTGAAAAACCAGTTCGGAGAAAGCAATTCAGCCCATATTACGCGGTGGGCGAAGGAGTATATGGACAAGATCGCCTGTCCTTCCTGCGGGGGCAGCCGCCTTCGGAAAGAGGCCCTCTATTTCAGGATTGGGGGTAAGAGCATCGCGGACCTCGCGGCGATGGACATAGGACAGCTAGCCGCTTTTTTTGAAGACCTTTCGAACGAGCTGACGGGAGACCAGAAACAAATCGCCGAGGAAGTCCTCAAGGAAATCAAATCCCGCCTCCGCTTTCTCCTGGATGTCGGCCTGGAGTACCTGTCGCTGGACCGCGGGTCAAAATCACTTTCAGGGGGGGAGGCCCAGCGCATCCGCCTGGCCACCCAAATCGGATCCCAGCTTGTCGGGGTGCTCTATATCCTCGACGAACCGAGCATCGGCCTGCACCAGCGGGATAACAACCGGCTGATCCGTTCCCTTAAAGCACTTCGGGATACGGGGAATTCAGTCATTGTCGTGGAGCACGACAGGGACATGATCGAGGAATCGGACTACGTGATCGACATCGGCCCCCGGGCCGGAAAGCACGGGGGGATGATCATCTCCCAGGGGCCTCCGCAGGCGCTTCAGGGGCACGACACGCTCACGGCGGATTACCTGAGTGGCCGCAAGAGCATCCATATCCCGGAGCGTCGCAGGGACGGGAACGGACATCAGATTGTGCTGAAGGGCTGCACCGGCCACAACCTTAAAAACATCACGGCGACCTTTCCCCTGGGAAAAATGATCGGGGTGACCGGTGTATCGGGAAGCGGGAAATCCACCCTGATCAATGAGACCCTCTACCCCATCATGAACGCCCATTATTTTAACGGCGTGAAAAAGCCGAAGCCCTATGAGGCGATTACCGGCCTGGAGCACATCGACAAGGTCATCGACATCAACCAGGCGCCTATCGGGCGGACCCCCAGGTCCAACCCCGCTACCTACACCGGTGTTTTCGGCGAAATTCGCTCCCTCTTTGCCAAAACCACCGAGGCGGCCATCCGGGGCTACAAGCCGGGAAGGTTCAGTTTCAATGTCAGCGGTGGGCGCTGCGAGACCTGCCAGGGCGGGGGCCTCAGGGTTATTGAAATGAACTTCCTCCCGGATGTGTACGTGGAATGCGAAACATGCAACGGCAAGCGGTTCAACCGGGAGACCCTGGAAATCCGCTATAAGGGAAAATCCATCGCGGACGTATTGGAAATGAACGTGGACGAGGCGGTTGAGTTCTTTGAACACATCCCCAAAAGCTACCGCAAATTGAAGACCATACAGGATGTGGGGCTTGGGTATATCTCCCTGGGCCAGCAGAGCACTACCCTCTCCGGCGGGGAAGCCCAGCGGGTAAAGCTCGCCACAGAGCTGTCCAAAAGGGATACGGGAAATACCTTCTACATCCTGGATGAACCCACCACGGGCCTTCACTTCGAGGATATCCGGGTTTTGATGGAGGTCCTGCACAAGCTTGTGGACAAAGGAAATACGGTACTGGTCATCGAACACAATATGGACGTGATCAAAATCGTGGATCACATCATCGATATCGGCTATGAAGGCGGACGCGGGGGCGGGCAGATCGTCTGCGAAGGGACCCCGGAAGAGGTAGCCCGCCACCCGCGGAGCTACACGGCCCGGTTCTTAAAACGGGAATTGTTCCCCGGTGAAGTGCTGACCACGTGACCGTCCCGGAATATTTGGACCGTTTCAAACGTTAATATGTAATAAATGAATCAAAAGAAGCACCTTAAGGGTTGGAACGAGATCAAGATCAATGACTCCTGGGCGATTTTCAAGATCATGGGGGAATTTGTCAACGGGTACGAGAAAATGAGTGCCATAGGTCCCTGTGTCAGCATTTTCGGATCCGCCCGCACCAAGCCCGACCACCCCTATTACAAGCTGACGGTTTCCATCTGCCAGCAACTCTCCCAATCCGGCTATGGGATCATCACGGGCGGGGGGCCGGGGATCATGGAAGCCGGAAACCGGGGAGCCAGTATCGCCGGCGGCACTTCGGTCGGGCTGAACATAGACCTTCCCTTTGAGCAAAACGACAACCCGTATATCGACAAGGACAAAAGCCTGGATTTTGATTACTTTTTTGTCAGGAAGGTGATGTTCGTGAAATACGCCCAGGGCTTTGTGGTCATGCCGGGCGGGTTTGGCACACTCGACGAGCTTTTTGAAGCCCTCACACTGATCCAGACCAAAAAGATCGCCCGGTTTCCAATCATCCTGGTCGGTACGGAATTCTGGTCCGGCCTCTTGGACTGGATCAAAAACACGATGCTCGAAGCAGGGAACATTTCCCCGGAGGACCTCGATCTGGTCCGGCTGGTAGACACGGCCGAAGAAGTGGTCTCCCTGATTGATTCCTTCTACAAGGGCCATATGCTTGCCCCCAATTTCTGATGCATGCAACCTGATCTGGCAAACTCCCCCGTGCTGCGGTTTCTCGGGATACTCTTCTGTATCCTCTCGCCGGCTGTGGCGCTTTTTGGCCAGCATCAGAATAAAATGACGGCAACCCTGGTCCAGGAGACCAACGTCATTGAGATCCAGCAGGAGTTCACCTATTTGAATGATTCGGGGGACGTGCTCAGGGAACTCTATTTCAACGACTGGGCCAATTCCTATTCGAGCAAAACCACGGCCCTGGCCAAACGTTTTTCAGAGGAGTTCAGGAAGTCCCTTCATCTGGCGCGGGACTCAGAGCGGGGGAAAACCAATATCCTGACGGTTGTTGACCAGGATTTTCGCAATATTTCCTGGGAGCACCTCCCGGGAAGGGACCTGGTGCGCTTTGAACTCAATACGGCCCTCCCGCCGGGGGGAACCGTCAGACTCCTGCTGACCTACACCGTAAAGCTTCCCCCTAATAAATTCACGCCTTACGGGTATGATCCGGATGGGAGTTATTATCTAAAGGACTGGTACCTTACCCCTGCCGTTTACGATACCACCTGGAACCTGTACTCCAACAAAAACCTGGAAGACCTCTACACGGACATCACCGACACGAATATCAATTTCATCTTCCCCGATTCCCTCTACCTGGGCACAAACTACGTGGATTTGAGCCTTAGCAGTTTCCCTGGCAACCAGTATGCCAACCTCAGAGGGGTCGGGCGCAAGAGCTGTGATGTCATCCTGAATGCCCGCAGGCCTTTTCAGAAGCACGTGACCCCCCACCTGTTTGTGGTGACCGATATTCAGTCAAGGGGGTATAGCGAGATTTTACAGGGGATTTCAATAGACCGCATTGTCCGGTTCATAGACGAAAACCTGGGGGATTTCCCCTATGAACAACTGCTGGTGAGCGAAATTGACTTCAATAAAAACCCCCTATACGGGCTCAACCAGCTGCCCTCGTTTATCCGCCCGTATGACGAGCAGTTCCAGTTTGAGCTCAAATTCCTGAAAACGGCCCTGATCAGTTACCTGCGGGAATCCATTTTCCTGAATCCCAGGAAGGACAAATGGGTTGCAGATGCCATTGTCAACTACTTGATGATCAAATATGTGGAAACTGAATATCCGGATCAGAAACTCCTGGGCAAACTCTCGCGCAACTGGCTGCTGAGGGGCACCTACCTGGCACAAATGGATTTTAATGACCAGTATTCATTTTTATACATGCTCATGGCCCGCAGGAACCTGGACCAGCCGCTGACCACCTCAAATGATTCCCTGATCAAATTCAACCAGAAAATCGCAAATACCTACAAAGCGGGCCTCGGCCTCTCCTATCTGGACGCCTATTCCGGTGGGGGCGTGGTGGACCCCGCCATCAGGGATTTCTTTGAAAGCTACAAGCTAAAGGAGGTGACACCTGCTGATTTTGAGCAGACCCTCAAGGCTTATGCGACCAAAGACATCGACTGGTTCTTCCGGACGTATGTGACCACCAGCGACCAGATTGATTACAAGATAAAGAGGGCGGAAGTACGCAATGATTCCATTCAGGTAACCCTGACAAACAAGACCGGGACCGAGGTGCCCATATCGCTTTTCGGGTTGCGCAATGACACCGTGGTATCCGATTACTGGTTTACCGGGTTTAAAGAATCGCAAACCTTTCAAATCCCGAACCGGGGGGAAAAACGCCTCGTCCTGAACTACGACCAGAATATTCCGGAATTCAGCCAGATGGACAACTGGAAATCCATGGGGGGCTTTTTATCGTCGAATCGCAGGTTGAAATTCCAGTTTTTCAGGGACGCTGAAAATCCCTATTACAACCAGGTTTTCTATATGCCCGTAATTAACTTCAATGTCTATGACGGGCTGACGCCAGGGATCCGGCTGACAAACAAAACCCTGATCCAGCGGCCTTTTGAGTTCAACCTGGTCCCCCAGTACGCCGCCCGCGAAAATGCGCTGGTTGGGAGTGGCTCCCTGATCTACAGGCATTATCACGGCAAAAGCGGGTTCTATGTGACTAACTATTCCCTGCGCGGCTCGTCATTCCACTTTCAGACCAACTCGCGCTATTCAACAATCACCCCTGCCGTGAGCTTCGGCTGGCGCCCGGATGATTTGATCCCCAACATCCAGAGCAGCCTGCTGATGCGCTATGTCAATGTCTTCCGGACGATAGACCCCGCGCTGGATCTTGAAACCGACCCGGATTACAGTGTCCTGAATTTCAGGTACCGGTACATCAACAACAACATCATCAACTTCTTTTCCTGGTTTGCCGATGCCCAGCACTCCGCGGATTTCACCAAGGTCGCCCTCAATGTGGACTACCGTCGGCTTATGATCAACAACAGCCAGGTCAATCTCAGGTTTTTTGCCGGGGCGTTCCTCAGGAATGACACGGATTCTGATTTTTTCAGTTTTGCCCTGGACAGGCCGACGGATTACCTCTTCGATCTCAATTACCTGGGCAGGTCAGAAGATTCCGGGCTTTCGAGCCAGCAGGTGATCATTGCGGAAGGGGGCTTTAAATCCCAGCTGGAAAACCCTTTCGCAAATCAATGGCTGGTAACGGGCAACGCCAGTTTCAGCATCTGGAGGTGGATTGAACTATACGGGGATATCGGGTATTTGAAAAACGAAGGGGTTCCGGCCCGGTTTGTCTACGATTCCGGGATCCGGCTCAACCTTGTAACCGATTACTTCGAACTCTATTTTCCGCTTTATTCCAACAATGGGTGGGAAATCGCCGGCCCCAATTACGACCAGCGGATCCGGTTTGTGGTCACCCTCAGCCCGAGGACCCTGACCGGGCTGTTTACCAGAAAATGGTTCTAGATTTAAGGGATTCACATTTTTAACCTCCATTGGAATAAGTTTTTGTAAAATAAATCGTTCTGAAAGAAAAATATTGTGAATTCGATAATGCACGGTGGATTGTGCATTGCAGGGTTCAACTTCCTTTCCTACCTTTGTTACAAACGCGCTCTGGCCGATGAAAATAGAACTGGATCCCGAAAAAGAACTGTCCTTCAACGATTTTAAATCACAGATTCTGGAAGATTACAGGGTGGCGGTCATCAGCAGGGAGTGCAGTTTGCTGGGGCGGCGTGAAGTCCTGACGGGTAAGGCCAAATTCGGCATCTTCGGAGACGGAAAGGAGCTCCCCCAGTTGGCCATGGCCAGGGCCTTCAGGAACGGGGATTTCAGGAGCGGGTATTACCGTGACCAGACCTTTATGATGGCCCTTGGACTGCTCACCCCCAAAAGTTTCTTCCACGGACTCTATGCGACCCCGGACCTGGAAAAGGAACCCATGAGTGCCGGGAGGCAGATGGGGGGGCATTTTGGCACCCACAGCCTGAATCCGGACGGGAGCTGGAAGAACCTTTTGAACCAGCCCAACAGCAGTCCCGACATTTCTCCCACAGCAGGCCAGATGCCCCGGTTGCTCGGTTTGGCACAGGCATCAAAAATCTACCGCAATGTCCCGGGGATCCCTACCGACCATTTCTCGGACAATGGGAATGAAGTCGCCTGGGGAACCATTGGGAACGCCTCCACCAGCGAGGGGCATTTCTTTGAAACGGTAAACGCCGCCGGCGTGCTCCAGGTACCCATGGTGCTCAGTGTCTGGGATGATGCCTATGGCATTTCGGTACCTGCCAAATACCAGACGACCAAAGAAGACATTTCCGAGATCCTGAAAGGGTTCCAGCGGACCGATTCAGAGGAGGGATTCGAGATATTCAGGGTTAACGGATGGGACTACACCGCCCTGATCCACACCTATGAAAATGCAGCGGACATAGCAAGGGAGTCCCATGTGCCAGTGCTTGTCCACGTACTGGAACTCACCCAGCCCCAGGGACATTCCACTTCGGGATCCCATGAGCGCTACAAGTCCCAGGAGCGCCTGGAATGGGAACGTGCCCACGACTGCAATCTTAAATTCAGAGAGTGGATCCTCGAGAACAATATAGCCGGGGAAGAGGAACTTCAGATCCTTGAAAAAGCCCTTAAAAAGGAGGTCCGGATTGCCAAGAAGGACGCCTGGGCTGAATTCCTGCAGCCCCAAAGGACCGAACAGAAGCGATTAATCGAAATCATGAGGGCGCTGGCGGATAACAGTCCGAACAAGGTGTTTATCCAGCGGCTGACCAACGACCTGATTGCCATTGAAGAGCCCCTCAGGAGGGACCTGCACAGCAAAGCCCGCCAGGCCCTGCGGTATGTGGTCGGGGAAACCCAGCCCGCCAGGGAGGAACTCAGACAATGGGTCGAAAGCTATGCGGCCGCATCACAGCCCCTGTACAGTTCACACCTCTACTCGGAACTGGAAGGAAAGGCTACCGATGTGCCGGAAGTCGCCCCCCGGTACGATTCAGACCCCAGGGAGACAGACGGAAGGATCATCCTAAGGGACAATTTCGACCTCTTGTTCTCCAGATATCCGCAGGCCCTGATTTTCGGGGAAGACAGCGGGGCCATCGGGGATGTGAACCAGGGCCTGGAAGGGATGCAGAAAAAGTACGGCCCGTATCGCGTTGCCGACACCGGGATCCGCGAAGCTACCATCATCGGACAGGGCATCGGGATGGCGCTGCGCGGTCTGCGGCCCATCGCTGAAATCCAGTATCTCGATTATGTCCTCTACGGGCTCCAAACCATGAGCGACGACCTGGCCACATTGCATTACCGGAGTGTCGGGAAACAAAAAGCCCCCCTCATTGTCCGCACCCGCGGGCACCGCCTGGAAGGGATCTGGCATTCTGGCTCCCAAATGGGGGCCCTGATCCACCTGCTGCGTGGGATGTATTTACTGGTCCCCAGGGACATGACCAAAGCCGCAGGGTTTTACAATACCCTGATGGAAAGCGATGAGCCGGCCCTGGTCGTGGAAAGCCTCAATGGCTATCGGCTGAAAGAACCCATCCCGAACAACCTGGGCGAGATCCGCACACCTATCGGGCGGGTGGAAGTCGTGCGGGAAGGCTCGGACATCACCATCCTCTCCTATGGCTCTACCTTCCGCCTTGCCCTGCAGGCGGCCCTCGAATTGCAGCAGGCGGGGATCGATGCCGAAGTCATCGATGCGCAAACCCTGCTCCCCTTTGACATCGAGCACCGGACTGTGGAAAGCCTGAAAAAGACCAATCGGTTGCTCATAGTGGATGAAGATGTCCCGGGAGGGTGTTCGGCCTATCTCATGCAGGAGATCCTGGAGGTCCAGGGGGGATACAGGTACCTGGATTCGCCCCCGTCCACGCTTACTGCCAGGGCCCATCGCCCGGCCTACGCCAGCGACGGGGATTACTTTTCCAAACCGGGGGTGGAGGATATCTACGAAAAGGCATACCAGATCATGCACGAAGTGCGCCCGGAAGACTTCCCCCGGCTGCGGTGATCTGACATCCCCTTCCCTCAAGCGGCCCGGCACTCCCTTCAGCAAGCCCCTTAAAATACTTCATTGGGACTCCCTAAAATCAGCGTAGCCTTTATGGCGTGACCGGGTTTGTCCCGGACAGGCACCGGACCGGGACAGTTGTTTGACGGTGCGCTTCAACCCTGGAACCGCCCCTGCGGAGGGATCATAAAAATTCCGGGGTTACAGGTTTCACCTTCTGAATTGCCACCTTCAAATAGGTATTATTGATGTAAGTTTGCGGGAAATGCTTTCTTGTGCAAATGGAAGGGTTCACTCGATTTTTAAAGGAGCAGTACGGGCTGGAGGTCATGGGGATCCGCCTTCTGGAAGGGTATGAAGACAAAACCTATCTGGTGGAGTCGGCTGGCGGCAACCGGGTGATGAAGGTATTCAGTCCGG